>JAURWD010000185.1 GCA_030655145.1 Ferruginibacter sp. | reverse complement strand
TCCAGTGCATTAAAAAACCCATCACATACGTATTCAAAAGCAGGCACGTATGATGTGCGTTTCATAGTGGGAAATACCCTTGGTTGCGTAGATACGGTGCTGAAGCAGGTTACAATTTTAGCCAAGCCTGCCATTGGCATGCTATCGAGAGATACGACCTATTGCGGGCTGGATACACTGATGCTATCAGCAACTGGCACGGGCACTTTCTCCTGGAGCCCTTCGGTTAATATCCTCAATTCAAACACGGCAACTCCACTGGTTTTTCCAACTACACCGACGCTGTATAAAGTAACGCTCAACCAGGATGGATGTACCAACCAGGACTCCGTGCGGGTCACGCCGACAAACAATCTAACAAATTCAATCACCGCTTCGACTGAGAATATTTGCGAAGGGGACTCACTAACGTTAACGGCTAACAGCAATTACACGAGCGGACTTTCATGGAGCTGGTCACCGGCTGGTTTTGTAGCTGATCCATCGGTGCAGGTTGCGAAGGCATTCCCTCCTACCACCACGACGTTTACGTTAACCACGAGATTTGGCAAAAATTGTATTGCAACCAATACGCAAACAATCACTGTTAAAGCACTGGCAATCGCGAGTGCAGGACCTGACCAGGCCATCTGTGAAGGACAAGCGAATGCACAACTCGCAGCCAGTGGCGGTACAACTTACCAGTGGTCGCCTATGGCTGGGCTGAGTAATCCGAACATTCCTAATCCGCTCGCATCGCCGACCATCACAACCAAGTATGTGGTAGCGGTTGGTATCCCCGGTTGCTCCCAAACAAGACGTGATACAGTTGAAGTGCTGGTTAGAACATTGCCACCGATAAATGTGACGAATGATACCCTTATCTGCACGATTGACACGCTCCAGTTAATTGGAACGGGCACCGGCAGTTTTGTGTGGACGCCAAATTTCAGCATCAGCAATACTACGAGTGCGCAGCCATGGGTGAGCCCGGATGTTCCAACAAAATATTTCGCTGAATTGACTGACCCATTTGGCTGCAAGAACAGGGATTCGGTATTTGTGAATGTAACGTCTTCAGTATCGATCAACGCTGGAAATGACACCACCATTTGCGCAACAGATGCCATGAGGATCAATACCGTCAGTAATGCACTGAGTTTTCAGTGGAGTCCTTCCAATTACCTGGATAGCATCAATGCAAAAAGCCCGCTGGCAACCCCTCTTGATCCTTCGGTCACGTATACCGTTGTTGGAAGAATTGGTAAATGCGTGGGTTCTGATAACATTACCATCACCACGGTACCCTATCCTCAACTTACCGTAACGCCGGATACATTGATCTGCTTTGGCGATTCCGCACCATTGTTCGCAGCTGGCGGAACAAATTATTCCTGGACACCTGCTAATTTTTTAAGCTCCGTAGCGATTCCGAACCCGATTTCGGTAAAGCCCACCGCAGACATTAAATACACTGTTTCAGTTACTAACCCGGGCGGTTGCCCGAAACCTTCGCTCGCGGATGTGTGGGTGCGGGTGTATCCAAGGATCGTTGCCGATGCGGGCCCGTCAGACACGTCTATTACTCTTGGACAGCCGCTGCAGTTAAATGGTACAGGCAGCACAAACTATTCCTGGACACCATCAACCTGGCTAAGTAATCCTGGCATTGCAAATCCGGTAGCCTCACCTGAAGATGATATCGTTTACCGCTTAACGGTCTCCAATAATTCCGGTTGCTCCGGCACGGACAGTATCGCCATAAAGGTGTTCAAAGTGGCGCCTAGTTTTTATGTACCTACTGGTTTTAGTCCCAACAACGATGGACGCAACGACATCATAAAACCAATATCATTGGGCATGCGTTCTTTGAAACATTTCAGGGTGTTTAACCGGTGGGGACAAGTGCTTTTCCAGACTGCTGAAAAAGGAAAAGGATGGGACGGAACATTTAAAGGCAACCCACAGGATCCAGGAACCTACGTGTGGATGGCGGAGGGAGAAACTTTCGCCGGGAAGGTTATTAAACAACAGGGCACAGTGATCTTACTTAGATAACAGGGGCATTGTACACTCAACCACTTTTTAAGAATAAGGCAGACTCATGGAGAACAAAATTGTTTTAATAACCGGGGCCACGGCAGGAATTGGCGAAGCGTGTGCAGAAAAATATGCTGCTAATGGTTACAACCTTATTCTTACCGGTAGAAGATCCGATCGACTTGAAGCTATAAAAAGCCAGTTAGAAACTGAGTTTTCAATTAAGGTATTGCCCCTCAATTTTGACGTACAGCAAAGAGCGGAAGTAGAAGAGTCATTTGCCACTCTTCCGCCTGAATGGCGGGACATCGACATCCTGGTCAACAATGCGGGACTCGCCGCTGGCAGAGATCTTTTTGAAGAGGCTGACATGGAAGATTGGGAAACCATGCTAAATACAAACGTACATGGACTGCTGTATGTAACCAAGGCTATTGTCCCTTTGATGATTGCCCGCAAACGTGGGCATATCGTAAATATGGGTTCCGTGGCCGGGAAGGAAGTGTACGAACGCGGAAATGTTTATTGCGCCAGCAAGTTTGCCGTTGACGCACTTAATAAAGCCATGCGCATCGATTTGCTTCGTCATAATATTCGCGTCACAGGTATCCACCCGGGAGCAGTTGAGACTGAGTTTGCAATGGTCCGTTTCAAAGGAGACCAGGCGAAAGCGGACGCTACTTATACCGGGCTTGTACCTTTAACAGCTTCGGACATTGCGGATACGATCTACTACTGCACCCAGCTTCCTTCTCACGTGTGTATCAACGACTTAGTAATAACCTGCACGCAACAGGCGGGTACTTATTATTTCCACAAAACACAATAAAGTTTCTCCATATTAGTTATTAGTTAAAGTTGTCCAAACTAAAAAGTTTTGGACTTCCTTGGCACGAATTTTCGCTTTCCACCGCATCACCCTTAATTAAGATCGGTAGAACGGAAAGGGGCCTTAAGATCCGCTACCTAACCTGAAAACCATGAAGTCTTTCTTTCATACTATTCTCTTTTCATTTTTATTCCTCCAGGTCGGTTCTGTTACCGCCCAAAATGTTATCAGGCAATCCGCCTGCAACGATCCGTTTATTGTTCACCAGGCAGATAGTATAAAATTAGAGTTGGCGAAGCAAGGATTTATGATCGTTAAGGAGGCTTCCATGACCATGGAAAGCGAATACGAAATGCCGGTCATCGTTCCGTTGACCGAAGGCAGTTGGTACCAGTTTGTATTTATTGGAGACATCACTTCAAGGCTTTACGAGGTCAGGATGTTTGACTGGAACGAACGGCAGGTGGCCTTTCAACAAAAGAAATGGGGAGATGTTGATGGCAATGTCATCAGCTATTCTTACATCCCAAAGTTTTCAGAATACCACATGATGAAGCCGGTCCAGATCAATAAAAAGAAAAAGAATTTGTGCGGTTATGTAATGCTCTTGAAAAAAGTAAAAACTTAAATAGAGGTTTAAGACTCAACGGATGCCCTGCTTAGCGGGGCATTTTTGTTTAAAGCCAGAACCGATTACTCATCGGATTACAAGTTTCGGTAGGCATTTGGCTTTTCCTTTCTATACTTCCAATAGTTCGCTACCCTCATTCCCTGACAAATAGTAAGGATCCTGCCACAAATAAAACAAGGAACAATTTGTGCAGTATGCTGTTTCACTATCAGTTAAGTTTTACCGTAGTGCTTCACCAGGCATTTACTGCCTTAAATTATTTTTTATGGAATCATTGAAAGGGAAAATCGCATTGGTTACCGGTGCCGGAAAAGGAATCGGCCGTGCCGTTGCCATCGCACTTGCACAAGAAGGAGTTTCCGTTGGGTTGATCGCCCGCACACAGTCAGACCTCGAGGCAGTGACCCAGGAGTTACGTGAAGTTGGAGTGAGATCAGCTTTTGCAATTGCGGATATTAGTGATATAGAAGCGGTGACCACCGCTGTCGAAAAGATCGTCGCTGAACTAGGCCCTATTGACATCCTGGTCAACAACGCCGGCACGGGAAAATTTGGAAAATTTATGGAGTTAACTGCGGACGAATGGGAGAACCAGGTCAAAGTGAACTTGTTTGGCGTTTACTATACAACAAGAGCCGTACTCCCATCCATGATTGAAAGACAAACCGGCGACATCGTGAATGTTTCGTCAACCGCGGGACAAAAGGGCGCGGCGTTAACCAGTGCCTATAGCGCCTCCAAATTCGGGGTGATGGGATTAACGGAATCACTCATGCAAGAGGTGAGAAAACACAACATACGGGTAACAGCGTTGGCGCCAAGTACGGTCGTCACCGAACTAGCAAAATCGGCAAATCTTATTAATAACAATGAAGATAAACTTATGCAACCTGGAGACTTTGCAGAGTTGATCATTTCCCAACTTAAACTCAACCGCCGGGTGTTTGTAAAGGATGCTTCGATCTGGTCGACAAATCCCTGATCAGGAATCTTAATTTAAAAATTAAAAAGAACGTTATGAAAGTAGAAATATGGTCAGACATTGTTTGTCCCTTTTGTTATATCGGGAAACGGAAGTTTGAAAAAGCGTTGGAAAATTTTCCGGGAAAAGAAGACGTCGAGGTTATCTGGAGAAGCTTTCAACTCGATCCAGGAATGAAAGTAATTCCCGGGCAGTCAGTTGATCAATACCTGGCGAAAAGAAAAGGTGTAAGTCTCGAAAAGGGAAAAGAGATGAATGCTTACATGTCGGGTGTTGCGCGGGAAGTTGGTCTTGAATACAACTTCGACAAAGCTATCATCAATAACACCCTGGATGCCCATCGGTTACTGCACCTGGCAAAAAAGAAAGGTGGACAAAATGAGTTGAAAGAAAAACTTTTTGCGGCTTATTATACAGAAGGAAAAGACATTGCGGACCGATCTGTACTTACAAGTATTGGAGAAAGCATTGGTCTTGAAGCGGAGGAAATCAGCCGCATGTTTTCCAGCGATGAGTTTATTGATAAGGTACAATACGACCAACATGTGGCAGAAGAGATCGGGGCTAACGGCGTACCTTTTTACGTGTTCAACAACAAATATGCTGTTTCAGGCGCACAGGCGCCGGACGTTTTTACAGAAGTGCTTAACAAAGTTTGGGAAGAAGAAAAACCGATCGTTGCTAGTGATGAACCGGGATTGTCTTGTACACCGGAAGGTGTTTGTACCTAAATAAAGACTGACTGAAATTTATATAAAGAGGGCTGATACCGAGTATCAGCCCTTTATGATTTATTGAGCCAGCGAAACCCGTACCTGCACCCCGGCCCGCGTATTGGTAATCGGGGCACTGGATGAAATGTATGGATTTACCCTTCTTTGATCGAAATACAATTTAATGTTTACGCGGTTGTTAAGGAAGTAATCGATCGTTGGAGTGATGGTAATTTCCTTACTACCACCGGTTGGTAAAGTTGAGTTTTGATCCAGCCGATTATTGACGGTTACGTTATCGCGGATTTTAAAATCCAGGCGGAAGTTGATCTCGTTATCCAATTTACCACTTCCCTCCTTGCTTAAAAATTTCGGCAATTTCAATCCCCCGAATAATTTCAATCCACGTTTGCGGAAACCTGCGCCAATTGCAAATTCGGTCGACCGCGTTTCGCTTAATTGAAAATCAACTAAACTCAAACTGAGCGTGCGTTGCTTCGTATAATCTACTTTGAATTGCATCTGGTTGGTAAACATAACGTCAATGCCTACCAGCGGGCCAAATTGCTCTTGAATCGTGATGTTCGGTACAAGAAAATACGGGATGAAATTGTTGGACAAGGAGTCATAGAACGATGGGTAACCAAACCTCGAAACATCCTGGTAAAGCAATGCCGAAGTAAATCCGTTCATGCTCAGGCTTCCATTATAGCCGTGCGAAAGGGTAACATTGCTGAAGATCTTCTCCAGTCCTTTTACCCTGCTTAGTCCATTGTAATCGAGCTTCCAGTTTGGACGTGGAAGTATCCTGCTGAAAGGGTTTGATTTTATGTTCGGGTTACTTTGCTTGATCAAGCCCACAGAATTCGGATCCTGCCCGGAATACGCAGCAATGAACGCTGGTATCAACACATCGTTGGCATAACGGCCATACCCATACGCATATCCATCAGCTCCAACCGGTTGCGATGTACTGTAAGGATTTGACGCCCCAAGCCTTTTTGAAATGATCAGCCTGTTATCCTGGAATTTCTGGAACGTGGTTGATATCTGGTTCGGATCGAACTTGCCAAACAATGTTTTATAAGAGATGTAACTCACATCAAAACCACCGCCACTGTATGGACTCAGGTGACCAAAATTGTTACCGCTACCGGTTGTGTCTTTGAAAAGCTCCGAATAATTTTTATTGAATGTTTTGTTCAGGTTGATACTGATGGTAAGATCACGAATGGGTTCAACCTGTGCAGACAAAGTAATGCGCTGATCAAAAGATTGCTGCAGGATGGAATTGAACATACTGTCAGGCGTTATCAAGCCTTTTCGAGCGGCATTGTTGAGCCAGTTTGTGTCCGGCTGTTTACCCATAATAAAATCAAAGCCTGGCTGCATACTCCGGAAATTCTGACCAACATATTGGGTACTGTCGAGGTAACCCGGCAGGCGCGTATTGGCGTTTTCCGAAAGTGATAAATTCATCTGCTTAACGCTGGTGATCAGCTTTCCGAAGACCCTTCCAAGCGTTCCAACATCCGGCAAATAGTTTGGATCCTTGATTCGTGTTGTTTTAATACGACGGAATTTTTTTGTGGTAATGCCATTTTTTGTGATGGTCCGGAACAGGGAATCTTTCCGCACATTTTTTTCTTTTGTGGCGCCTTCAACCCTTGGTTGATCAATGGCCCGGAAAAAAGCCAGCTTATTGTACAACCTCGTGAAATCCAGTTGGGCGACCACTTCCTGGCTTTGTCCATTTTCCAATATATTACCAAGTTCTACCGCCAGGCGGGAAGCACCGATCCAACGGTAAGTTGCCTGGTAGCGATAATTTATGGTTGTCCAATCAAGGGCTGGAAATTTTGTTGTGGGCAAGGTGTAGGAAATGTTGGCTGTTTGATTGAACAACGTATTTCTGCCGCCTCGTAAGAGATTACTCCAGACAGTATCCTTTTTCTCTTTTGTGTCAATCCTGCCAAACGGTTCATCCACCCTGGAATTATTCGTTGCGGTATAGTCAAAATTAATGGATCGGGTGAGGGCCCAGCGAACAATATAGTCACGTTGGAACACCAGGTATTTATCGTAAGTCTCGGGGATCTTATATTTTTCAGAGCCTACACTTCTTGGGCGGATGGCCCCAAACTGGCGATGGATATCTGCGCGGAAACTCAGCTGGCTTGGTACCGGGTTCAGATTAAAATCTTTGACGAGGTCAAACCATTTCTTTTTTCTTTTTGTAAAGAATTTTATTTTTTTGAAGGGTTCGATATAAAAGGGCTGTGGTGCAAAATTGTAGCCCAGGCCACCGCGATGTCTTGTAACCTCGTTGTTTTCAATCAACGGGTTGTGTGCCGTCACATTGATGTATGAATAGCTCAGATCAAAATTAGAAATGTCGTAGATCTTCGGCGCTTTTGTGCTCGTCCTGTTTTTCCGAACATTGGTAAAGTTCAACGTTTTCGTACTGGTAAAATCTACGGCAGCATCGCGAATAGAATCTTGCTTACTTCCCGAAGTGCTGCCAAGTTTGTCTTTCAAGCGAATGTCCAGATCGTAAGGATCGTATTCAGGCATGCTCACGGTTTGAGAATAGCTTGCAAATACAGGAATAGAAATGGCTGCACTTTTTGGAAGTAACTTTCCTAATTCAAGGTTTGCCGCAACATCAAATTGTGTAAAGTCATCGCGATAGCGTTCGTTAACCCGTTGCTCCAGCGTTCCGAAGCCGGTTGAATGCTTTGACAAAGACCCTGTAATAGTTCCAAGATCCGCCAGCGCCATATCAATTCTTGCCATGGCGGCCCACCCTCCCTTTTCATTGATCGAAGTGAGGCGAAGTTCATTCACCCAAACCTCTCCGCAGGCACTGCCGGCATTCGTATTTTCAACCCCTATCAACACACCGCGAACTTCGCCGAGGTTCGGATCACCTAAAATCGAGTAAGTGTGCCCGTTAGCCTGCAATTTTCGGTAAACCGTGGTTGGTACACCGCTGAGGTTTCGTTCCTGTTTTAGTTTAGGCAGTACCGTTAGGTCCACATTCAAACTGTTGAGCACTCGCCATAAGGTATCATTGTATTCATCCGTGTTAGGATTTATACCGATACCGGCGGTCAGAGGTGTCATATATAGCGGGATGCGGATCTCATAATAATTACTAACGAAATCGGTACCAACTCTTACCACAGCCGTAAGGTCGCCGTCCTTTAAATTATTAGGTGTTTTTACATTGTTCTCCGCATGAATGTACATGGAAAGATTACCATACTGGCGGATATCACGGTTGGCAAAAGTTTGTTGCACGCCCCTGGCGTCGCCGCGGGTGAGGTTACAAAACTGCAGCGACATACTTTGTTCGTTCTGCAGAAGGTTTACGCCATTATTACTTTGCACCTGCTGACGTTGAATATCGCGGGGAGTGCGGTATGGGAGTGGAGCACGCTTATCATTCTCTTCGATATTAACACCATTTACATTAAAGTCAGCGGTGCTGGTGATGGGTGAATAGGTGCCTGTGGAATCAATTTTATTCTGGAACCGGCGCCAGATGTTGCGGGTGAGTTCCAGCTTTCCGAAACGCATAACCGTTTCATCCTGGAAATCTGTCATGTACATCCGGATAAACCTGATGGATTTAAAATCCGGTATATTACCAATCTTCCGGTTGTAAGAGCCAATAGGAATACGGAACTGGTACCATATCTCATTCCTGCTGGTTCCATCAGGAAGGCCTGTTATCGGAACGATCTTTTTGTCAACAATATAGTTGGTGCCGATCTGCATGCTTGGATCATTAGATGTCTTCACATCAACGATGTACTGGAAATATTCTTCCGCCTCATTCATGGTATTATCGCGATTCAAGTCTTCCGCATCTGGATAAAGGGTGGCAGCAGAAGAATAAATTGAACCATCATTTACCTTGGAATTCCCTTGCGGATTATTGAAGTCTTTATAGCGTTTCAAGATGCCATCATTAGCAGTAAAGGAGTTGTCCCGGTAATGAATATAATCATCAATGGAAGGATCCTTCACAGCTTGCTGGAAGGCGTTTGCGTTTACTACTCCCTGCAATTGGGCCAGGTAAGGTGCCCTTTTTACCCTTTCAGAATCATTGTTGTTTCCATCGAAACCCAGATCCTGGTATTCCCTGTCGCCGGCATCATTGCTGAAAGCATTTGTAACCTGGATTGGATTTAAAGGAACCTTGCCCCACACGGAAGAATTATCAACCTGTGCAGGTGCGGTCGGGGTCGGTAGACCATTCTCATAAAAACGGCGGCCATCTTTTAAGATGTCCTCAGATATATTACCGAGGTTGAAATACAATTTACCACCGGTAGAAGTTGGATTTTTTATGAATGGATCTTGCACCCAGAATTCTATGAATTCGATATTGGCCGTTTCAAAATCTGATTGGTCAATGTTGCGCATCAACCCACCCCACTTCTGGCGAGGGTTGCGAAGCCTGTTATTATTATCGATGGCTGCCGCAGAAGTTTCATAATTATACGGACCTTTTTCAGTTGGAGAATATGCAAGGTCAAAAGTTATGAGCTGGTTCTGGCCAAAATCGGTGGTGCGTTGCGGAAAAATTTCGCTTTGCTTTACAAGCCTTACCTGTGGATCACTTAGTTCGGCGCGGTTATCACCGATTGGATTGTTGACACCTTTGAAAGATTGCAAAGCGGGTTCAATCTGGTACCAGGAAAGTTTCGCTCTTTTCTTACCATACTCGATGTCGTTGTTAGCGGTAGCCTCGGGAAATAAGATGTTGCCATTGCGGTCAGTGGCGCCTTGAGGAGTGGAGGCCAGTGCCCAGCTTATTGCTGGGAAACGCAGGTCGATACCTGATTTACTTCCTTCAAAATCGTCGATCCACACCGTTCCTGCCGAACCTTTTCCTATCTGGGGTGCATGCCCCGGTTGCAGAAAAGCACCTTCCGCATATGCGTTAATGGTAGAAGGCACAGTGGTAGAGTAAAACGGAAGTTTGTCTACGATCTTTGTCAGCCGCGGCATTTCTTTGCGGTAATTCACATCGAGGCCATACATGGTATTCCTGATTGGATCTTCGCCCAGGTTGTTCTTTGTAAAGAAAGGTCGCTCGCCAAGGCGAACGATCGTTCCTCCAATAGCCAGCTGTTCTTTCAATTTATCTTTTGCCAGGTAATCAAGGCGCAGCCCTAAATAATTTCGTTGCTGAATGCCAAAGGCGGCATTGTTTTCAAAATTTACCTGTACGGGCAATCCAGCATTTAATATTGCCTGGTTAGTTACTTTAATGGTACCGAGGTCGTAATTGATATCGTAATCTGCTCCTTCGATCAAAGTCTGTCCGCCGGCAGTAACAGTAACGCTACCTGGCGGGATATTATACCCAATGCTGATATCGGAAGAACCTGATGTTCGGGCAGAACCTTTCATTACAAAGCGGTTAAGACCCGGGTACTGTTGCGCTACAGCTTTGATGGAATCGTATAGTGCATAGTACAAAGTATCCTTGGCAGTCGGCGGCACAACGGTGTACACCTGGCTGGCGAGGTCGCGGCCAAAAGGTTCGAGTACCGGGAACACGATGCGACTGTAAGGAGAGATCACCGTAAAACCTTCTACGTAATCGAAAACGCCATCTGGCTGAGGATCGAGTTGGTTGTTGAGGCGGTCGAGGTTTACAAGTGTAATGATTGGTGTACCCTGGTTTTTATCTCCAAAGGGTACATATCTTTTCCAGCCAAGGCTGGGCTCCTGGTACAGTACATTCAGTTTGAAATCAGTGGGAGTAAGTGTTCCATATCCTACAGAGTAAACGTTCTTCATCATCAGGTCCCAGATAGGCAAGGCGGTACGTTGTGAGGTCGCCTTCAACAATTTCAGGAACAAAACTTTCTGTGTTGCCGAAGCACTGTCGGGCGGCAGATCCTGGGAAAACTCGCCTACCTGGTATATTTTGCCATTGTACGCATATTGGTACGCTACCGCGAGAATTTCATCGGGTTGTAAGGGCTGACTGATTGAGATATAGCCAGCCTGGCGGTTAAAAATATACTGGCTTGAATCTAATTTGCGGGCAAAGATCTTCTCAAAATCCTGTACGGGTGCCAGGCCAAGCGCCTGTAAATTGCTCACCACCAGTGCCGGACTACGATTACTGGCGTTGTTCACAATCTTACCGTACAGATCATTAGTATTATTCGATGGAGGGGCAAACGCCGTTAGTACATTGATCGTTGGTGGTTGCAGGTAAGGATTTTTTTCTCCCAGGTCCATCAACCCCACAATGTCTCTTGTGTTGGTCGTGCTACCATTTCTGTTAGTAACCCATACATCCAGGCGAAGGATTTGCACCGGGGCTGTAACGGCGGGTAATTTCGAGAGCACATTATTGTAGTTGTCCTTAAAATATTGACCAAGTAAAAAGTGGCGGTTCTCCTCGTACTCATCTGCCCTGATATCAATTACCTGGGCTGCAGCGCCACCTTGCAGGTTAACACTCTGCCGCTGTG
Organism: Ferruginibacter sp.; assembly: GCA_030655145.1. Classification (GTDB taxonomy): domain Bacteria; phylum Bacteroidota; class Bacteroidia; order Chitinophagales; family Chitinophagaceae; genus Ferruginibacter. The sequence continues at coordinate 15,521 of JAURWD010000185.1, read as the reverse complement.
ATTTTTGATTTGCCAATACCGCCGTAATATTCAGTTTACCAAACTGCAATTGTGTTTTTAACCCAAACAATTGCTGCGCTCCGGGAATGAATGTACTGCGTGAAGGAAAATTAACCGAGCCGGCTTCAACACGTTTAATAATCTCATCGTCAACCCCACTATAGTCGAGCTTCAGTTGATTGTCTTGCCCGAAGTTGGCCAGCGTGTTATAGTTGATGGGGAATTTAAGCTTATCCCCAATGTTCGCGTTTACGTTCACCTGGGCGTTCATGTCAAAATCAAAGCCGCCGTTTCTTCTAGCCCTTTCCGGGAGGGTTGGGTTTTTTACATTTTGTCCCTGGTATCCTGCGGTGATGTCAACATTTCCCTGGGGACTGATGTCGATCTTACCATTTCCAAACAACCGGTTGAAAAGGTTATCATAAAGCGACAATCTTGGTTTTGTAAGCTTCCGGTTTAAGAGGTTCATCGTGTTGGCCCTCTTTTTAAAATAGTCTACTTCTGCTTGCCGGCCGCGAAGTTGCCAGTATTCTTCGTGTGTGTAAGTGGTGGGAGTACGATAGTATTTGTCGCCTATTTTTTCGTAGACGGTGTACAGCCTGGTGCGGAAATCGTAAGAAACGGAATCGGAAACATTTGAAGGCTTTTCAAAATCGAGGGTACTCCTGCGGCTATCGCTGAGGGCATCTCCCCTGCGCTCGTAAATCGGGTAGGGCAGGGTATCCTGTACGAAACCCATCGGTCCCCACGGAGCGGATCGGTGATCGCCAGGTTTAGCAGTAAGTTTTAATGAAATAGCCAGGAAAGAAACTATAAACACTAACCCAAAGCCAAATAATTTTGGTTTGAAAATCCATTTACAAAACATCCAGTATGCTGTTAGAGTAAAGTTTTTATCAAATGGCTTTTAGTGCTTTTTTAATAAGTTCTTCGAGATTTTGTATACCGGGATCTGAGACAGTTAGTTTTTTTATTGATGCTTCGGCCTGGACCCGGGTGATGCCAAGCGCAACTAATGCATTTAACGCATCTTGTTGCATACTATTGCCCGGTAATACGTTGATATTAGTGCTGATATCTACTTTACTTACTTTGTCCCTCAATTCAAGGACGAGACGTTCAGCGGTTTTTTTCCCGATGCCTTTAATACTTTCCAGGAGTTTGATATTTCCATGCTGGATAGCATGGGTTACTTCTAGTGGTTTGAGGTGAGACAACATCATCCTTGCAGTAGCTGCACCGATTCCTGAGACACTGATCAACTGCACAAAAATCTCTTTTTCACTTTTCTCAAAGAAACCATACAGCGTGTGCGCATCTTCTTTTACCTGCAAATAGGTGTAGAGTTTTCCGCCTTCGCTGTTTTGAATCTGCGCATACGTGTTCAAACTGATATTTACTTCGAATCCAATTCCATTGACATCAATATAAACCTGGGCAGGATTTTTTAGGGAAAACTTTCCCTGCAAGTATGCATACATAATTCGGTGTAACCTGACGAAAATAAGGATTTTTTTGATGAATTCGAAGTACTCCTTATTTTTGAAAAATATTCAATTCCATCATATTTCTTATCAAAGTTTTACCCTCGAAATTTCGAAAGTCGCGTACGTCAACTGGCGAAACCCAAAGAATTTTACAATTTGCTTTTCCCAAAAAATTCTGTTGAGAAAATCTTGTTTTTCGCTCCAGCCGGCAAGGTGCCCCCTGCTGCTCTTTCATTCAATACGTTTAAGAACTGTAAGACAATAATAATTAATTATGTCGCTTATAGCCATGCATTTATCTTTGGCGTCTCAACGAGGGTTCCTTTACAACGTAGGACTTCTTACTCTTGCAACATTGATGCAGCACCCAGAGGAGAGCCATATTTACAAATCTTGAAAAAAACATAATACCGCATGCAAAAAATTTCAGCAGCCATCACCGCAGTCGGCGGGTATGTTCCGGAATACAGGCTTACCAATGCCATTTTAGAAACCATGATCGATACAAACGATGAGTGGATCAAAACACGTACAGGTGTGGAAGAAAGAAGGATCCTGAAAGGTGATGGCCTGGCTACTTCGGACATGTGTGTTCCGGCTGTACTTGAACTGTGCGAAAAGCGTGGCATCAAACCGGAAGAAATTGACTGTATGATCTGTGCTACAGTAACGCCGGATATGTTTTTTCCAGCTACCGCGAATATCGTGTGCGATAAGATTGGTGCTAAAAATGCCTGGGGATTTGATTTAAGTGCGGCATGTTCGGGCTTTTTGTTTGCGCTCACTAACGGTGCAGCGCTGGTTGAAAGTGGCCGGTATAAAAAAGTGGTGATCGTAGGTGCAGATAAGATGAGTGCGATCGTAGATTATACTGACCGCACAACCTGTATCCTCTTTGGCGATGGTGCTGGCGCGGTGTTGTTGGAACCTTCAGAAGATGGTAGTGGCGTGTTAGATAGTTTGTTGAAAAGTGATGGCGGTGGCCGCGATTTCCTGCACATGAAGGCTGGCGGATCATTGAAACCGGCAAGCGTGGAAACAGTGACAGCGAAAGAACACTACATCTATCAGGCAGGACCCCAAGTATTTAAGGCAGCAGTAACGGCAATGGCTGACGCAGCGTATGATTTACTTCAAAGAAACAATCTTACCGGCGATGACATCGCCTGGCTGGTTCCGCACCAGGCCAATAAAAGGATCATTGATGCAACTGCAAACCGCATGGGGCTGGCCCATGAGAAAGTTATGTTGAATATCCAGCGGTACGGTAACACCACTGCAGCAACCATTCCTTTGTGTCTTTGGGATTGGGAGAAGAAGTTGAAAAAAGGAGACCAGATCGTCCTGGCTGCTTTTGGAGGCGGCTTCACCTGGGGTGCTACCCTAATAAAATGGGCATATGATTCAAAATAACGCCTGCTATTAACCAGAAAACAGTCGTTGTTATCGCTTTGCACTCCGGGCAAATACATTAAAATCAGTCGCCATAATTCTTTCAATGCCGAGTTGGTGCAACATGGTAACTAACTGGCCACGATGGTAAGTGCTATGATTAACCAAATGCAGAAGTACCTCGTTGACAGACTGTTTAAATTGCTCTTTGCGGGTATTTTGATAAGCAAATACATGACTCAATTGGAGTTCATTTGCATTGTGCACCCATTCATCCCATTCCTTCGATTGTTGAATCAACTTCGATTCAAGTTCAGTAAAACTTCCGTTGAACGTCTTTCCCGGGCTCTCGATGTGTTCCACCAATTTCAGCCGTTGCCACCAGATGCTTTCCGCATCCAGGAGGTGCAATACAGTTTTATAAATACTCGAAAAACTCGAAGGAATTACAAAATGAACCTGGTCTGTTGATAACTGGCGCATTGTTTCGAACATCCTTTGATGCGCCCACAAATTGTAGGACGTATGTTGTTGCAAAATTTCTTTCATATCCTTTAAACTAAAACTTATAAACTGTGACGAGCGTTGGCTCGTAAAAATTGTGATGTTAAACTTCCGTGCTTGCCAGAGGCTGAATGTCGGTACGCTTTGTACCACCATACAACTCGTATTCAAACAACCGGCAATCTATTTTGCTTGTGTAGAATTCTATCCGCCGTGAAGGTTTCAGCCCGATTTTTTTTGCTAGTTCAAGATTTCCTGTGAAGACATACCCTGTGTATCCCTTGCATTTCTTTTTCATGAAGTCCCCGATGCGGCCGTAAGTAAGACGCAAGGCTGCTTCTTCACCAAGCCGGTCGCCGTACTCAGGATTAAAAAACAAAACTCCCCCGCCGTCTTCCGGAACTTCTGTCCCTTCGAAATCACCTTCCCAAAATTCTATGTATTGATCCACACCCGCAGCGCCGGCATTAATCTTCGAAATATTAATTGCATCAGAACTGATATCTGTTGCAATGATCCGCAAGCCGGGAACCTCCTGGATTTGCTCACCGAGTTTCTTCCTCTCCGACTGGTAGATTTCCGACTCGAAACCGACGATGTGCATAAAAGAATAATTAGTTCGGAAGAGCCCCGGCCTGCGATTCGTAGCGAGATGAGCCGCTTCGATTGCAAGTGTTGATGACCCACACATAGGATTGATAAACGGCGACTGGCGATCCCATTTTGTGGCGAGCAAGGTTGCCGCGGCCAGTGCCTCTAACATTGGAGCCTTACCCGGAATTTTCCGGTAGCCGTGTTTTGACAGGGTTTCACCAGAGGTATCAATGAATAATTCGGCAACAAATTCTTTCCAATACAAATGAATGACTGCCTTATCAAGCGACGAGCCTGAATCCGGTCGTTGACCGGTTCTGTCCCGGAAACGATCAACGATCGCGTCCTTTACTTTCACGTTAGCAAAGAGTGAGTTATTGATGGTCTCATTATCAACGTTGCTGGTGATTGAAAAATATCCGTTTGGCGCGATGAAATCCTCCCATTCAAATGCTACCAATGTTTTATACAGGTCATCCGCATTCACTGCCCTAAATTCTTTTATGGCGAACAATACCTGGCTGGCGCACCTCAAATTCAGGTTGAGCCTGATGCAATCTTGCAAGCTCCCTTGTAACTCTACACCTGTCTTGAAAACGCGGGTGGGAGTAAACCCTATTTCCGCAACTTCTTTTTGCAGGAATGGAGACAGGCGATTACTGCATGTGATGATAATTTTACTTGTAGAATTGAATTGCATAATGTGCCGCGAAGGTAAGAATTTAGCCACTGCCGTTGGGCCTTTTGTGATTACGCTTACAGGTAGCGATGCCCGTTAGCATCGAAACTAAACTGGGTTGTAGGGAAATTAACAGGCATAGCTGCTGCTCAGCTGCCTTAAAAAAATAAATTAACTTGTGGTATGGATTTTCAAAAAGATATACGCCTCGCGGTGTTAATAGATGCAGACAATGTGCCTTACAGCAATGTGAAAGGCGTGATGGAGGAGATCGCAAAATATGGTACGCCAACCTTCAAAAGAATCTACGGCGACTGGACGAAACCCACAGTTTCCGGATGGAAAAATGTGCTGCTGGAAAATGCGATCACACCGATTCAACAATACAGTTATACCTCTGGTAAGAATTCAAGCGACAGCGCCTTGATCATAGACGCAATGGATATTCTTTACTCCGGCAAGGTTGATGGCTTTTGCATTATTTCGAGCGATAGCGATTTCACCCGCCTGGCCACAAGATTGCGGGAGGCCGGCATGAAAGTTTTTGGTATCGGGCAAAAGAAAACACCCAATCCTTTTATAGTCGCGTGTGACAAATTCATTTACATGGAGATCATTGCCAGTTCGGAGCAGGAAGAACCGGCGAGCAACGATACTGTGAAAACAAAATCTCCTCCGCGTCAAAAAAATTCCGTTGATAAGATCAACCGGGAAACGCTTCACCTCATCGCTTCAACGATCAATGACCTGGCGGATGAAAATGGCTGGGCCTTCCTGGGAGAAGTTGGAAACCTGCTGTTGAAGAAGCAACCTAATTTTGATCCCAGAAACTATGGGTTTTTGAAGCTTACCCCATTGATAAAGTCTTTACCCCAATTTGAAATTGATAAACGCGAGACGGAAAAAGGAGGAACCAAACTGGTATTTATTCGTAACCACGAAATGCATCCGGCACCTGTTAAAAATCGCCGGGTGTAAGGATTGGGTTAGTGTGCCTGGTTCTCGGACAATTGTGCCATACAATTCTTTAGGCTCTCTTTCCAGCCGGGAATAATAACGCCATAGGCCTGTCGAATCTTATTCGTATCCATCACAGAATACGCAGGGCGCCTGGCCGGCGTGGGAAACGCGGCAGTAGAAATGGGATTAACGACACAATCCTTTCCTGCCAGTTCTTTAATCGCAACTGCAAAGTCGAACCAGGTAATGACTCCTTCGTTGCTATAATGAAATATTCCCGACGGAAGTTGTGAGCGCTTAAATGATTCCACAGACCCTTCAAGTTTTTCGACAATTTGCATGATCGCTTTGGCCAGATCAGCTGCAAAAGTGGGAGAACCCTGCTGATCATTTACAACGCCAATTTGTGTGCGTTCACTCATCAGGCGAAGCATAGTTTTTACAAAATTATTGCCTGTTGCGGAATACACCCAGGATGTACGGATCACGATGGCATCTTCATTATTTTGCAGTGCTAATTCTTCGCCTTTCAATTTAGACGCGCCATAAAAATTAACCGGGCTAACCGGGTGGTCTTCAACATACGGTGCAATCCCGGATCCATCAAAAACATAATCTGTTGAAATGTGGATGAACAAGGCATTGCTTATTTTGCAGGCAGCCGCAAGGAAACCAACTGCTGCACCATTAATTGCAAAGGCTTTTTCCTGCTCCGTTTCTGCTTTGTCCACAGCGGTGTATGCGGCGCAATTGATACAACAGTCAACAATATGCGAAGAAAAAAAATCATTAACTGCGTCAGCATTCTCAATCGAAAGTTGTTGCCTGTTCGTAAAGAGAAATTGATAATCAGGGAAGTTGGCGGAAAGCAACCTGATTTCATTTCCTAACTGGCCATCTGCCCCGGTAACAAGGATCGTCTTCTTATCCATGCAAAGAATATATGTTAGCCTTCAAAAATGAAATTAGTTGCGCAGTGTTGTAGTGTGGGATGAACCTGGTCTTTTTCAGCAATAATTGCTTTGTCGGCAGGGATCTGCCAATCAATAGAAAGCTCGGGATCGTTATATAAGAGACCGCCTTCACTTTGTTTATTGTAAAATTCATCGCACTTGTACATGACCTCGGCAGTTTCACTCAATACCGAGTAGCCGTGAGCAAAGCCCTTTGGGACGAGCAGTTGCTTTTTATTCTCAGCCGTTAGTTCGATGCTGAATGACTGACCAAACGTGGGAGAATTTTTCCTGAGATCCACGGCAACATCAAGGATGCTTCCGCTTAAAGTTCGTATCAGTTTCGTTTGCGCATAAGGAGCCATTTGAAAATGCAGCCCCCTGATAACACCGTAGTTTGATCTGGCCTGGTTGTCCTGAACAAAAGTCAACTGAAGGCCCGCCGCTGAAAAGGCTTGTTCATTATAACTTTCAAAAAAATAGCCTCGCTGGTCCTCGTGAACGGTTGGTTCAAATATCAAAAGACCAGGAATGGGGGTTGGTGAGAAAGGCATTTAATAAGATTAAGTGTAGACTGCCTGGGTTGCAAGCGAAGGTAACTTTGTGCAAGATAATCGCAAATTGTAAAACCGGATTAACTCCCAGAATAAAGCTGTTGGAAAAATGCGATGGTCTCCATGAGTCCATCTTCAAATTTCTTCGTTGGTTGATAACCTAGCAAATCTTTTGCAAGTGAAATATCCGCAAGGGAATTCCGGATATCTCCTACCCTGGGTTCGCGGTACACCGCTTCAAAATCACTTCCCAGATAGGATTTACAGGCCTCGTATAAATTATTGACCGAAAAGCTTTCGCCAATTGCTACATTATAGACCTTATCAAGTGCGTCCTGGTTGTCGGTAAGCATCCCGCGAACATTTACCTGTACGGCGTTTTCGACGAAGGTGAAATCGCGGGTTTGATCGCCATCTCCGTTAATGTAAACGGGTAGACGCTTCATGATGCCCTTGACAAACAAAGGGATCACGGCCGCATAGGCACCATCGGGATCCTGGCGGGGGCCAAAAATATTAAAATACCTAAAGCCCACGGTCTTGATGCCATAAACATCAGCGAAAACCTGGGCATATAATTCATTTGTTTTTTTGGTTGCGGCGTAGGGAGAAAGACATTTGCCAATTCTGCCTTCAAGTTTTGGAAGAGATGGCTCATCACCATAAACAGACGAGGAAGAAGCATAAACAAACCGTGGAACCTGGTTATCAACAGCGGCCTTCAACATATTGACAAAACCCCCAACATTTACTTCGTTAAAATAAAGGGGTTCTTTAATTGATCTTGGAACTGAGCCTAATGCAGCCTGGTGACTAATATACTGCATGCCCTTACAAGCCAGCAAACAGGTTTCCGCGCTGCGGATGTCACCTTCTATAAACTCAAATCCTGCATATTGTTGAAGAACGGAAAGATTAGAAGCGAATCCGTTTACCAGGTTATCAAGCACCCTTACCTTACCTGCCCCATTTTTTAAAAGGTATTCTGCCAGGTGGCTCCCAATAAATCCCGCCCCGCCAGTAATTAAAAAACATGAATTACTTAAATCCTTCGAATGAAAAATGGGTGACATTAACGGGCCTTTAGGTGCGGGAATTGCTGGTGGATCAAATATATAAAATTTAACAAGTGATTAGAATTTATTTATAAACTCCAATAGTGCCGGGTTGTAATCCGGCTACGGTAAATACCTTTCAGATCTGCAACCATCGCATGGGGTTTTGTAATGCCGGCGAAGTAAGCGTCATCCAAGGCTTTATAATCATTATGCGGCACCGCTACCAGCACGGCATCATAATCGTTAGAAGTTTCCGTGGTCAGTTTAAAACCATACTCGTGGTGAAGTTCATCACTGTCAGCATGCGGATCAGCAACATCTACATTTAATGAATAGGATTTAAGTTCCTTTACGACATCAGCCACTTTACTATTTCGTATATCGCTGACATTCTCTTTGAAAGTGGCACCCATCACCAGCACTTTCGCATGCTTAACGTTGCCATTATTTTGAATGATGTGCTGCAATAACTTTTTCGCGATATAACCCGCCATGCCGTCATTAATTACGCGGCCTGCAAGGATCACCTGGCTATCATACCCGAGTTCTCTTGACTTATAAGTGAGGTAGTATGGATCTACGCCGATACAATGGCCTCCAACAAGCCCGGGCTGAAATTTCAAAAAGTTCCATTTGGTACCCGCCGCTTCCAATACTTCGAAAGTATTGATGTTCATACGATCGAAAATGATCGAAAGTTCATTCATGAGTGCGATGTTAAGATCCCGCTGCGTATTCTCAATGATCTTGGCCGCTTCGGCAACCTTAATGCTGGAAGCCCGGTGCACACCGGCTGTAACGACTAACTCATACACCCGCGCAATAACGTCGAGGCTTTCGGCATCACAACCGCTTACGACCTTTACAATTTTTGCAAGAGTATGTTCTTTATCTCCTGGATTGATTCTTTCGGGGGAATAGCCGGTCTTGAAATGCTCCACATTGGTGAGGCCCGACAACGTTTCAATAATTGGTAAACAATCTTCCTCGGTGCAACCGGGATACACGGTACTTTCAAATACCACGTAATCGCCTTCTTTGATCACCTTTCCAATTGTTTCACTTGCCCGATGAATTGGGGTAAGATCCGGGGTATTGTGTTCATCAACAGGCGTTGGAACAGCAACAATAAAAAAATTGGCTTGTTTTAAAACTTCCAGGTCATTGGTAAACTCAATATCACAACCCTCAAACGCTTCCTTCTTCAGTTCCTTGCTTGGATCAATCCCGTTTCGCATCATTTCAACCCGGGAGGCATTGATATCAAACCCGATTACTTTTACTTTCCTCGCAAACTCGAGGGCAATGGGCAGTCCAACATAACCCAGCCCAATAACTGCGAGCTTTTTCTTTTTTTCAATTAGATCCTGATACATAAAAAATTCACCTGCTGATAAAAATCAATCCAGGAATTGGTTACTATTAAAAGAGTTGATGTTCTTATTGCTGCTTAGTTTTTTGCGGAAACGAATTCCTTGGGTAACTTATACAACTCTTCCTGTGGTAGTGACTTGAAATATTCGTAGGTTATCTTTAACCCGTCTGCCCGGTTTACTGTAGGCTGCCACCCAAGAATTTCTTTTGCCTTGGTAATATCCGGCTGCCGTTGTTTCGGGTCGTCGGTAGGTAATGCTTTGTAAACTATTTTTTGATTGGTCCCGGTAAGGCGAATGATCTCCTCTGCAAATTCCTTCAAAGAAATTTCGTCCGGATTGCCAATATTTACCGGTTGAGCATGGTCGCTCATCAGTAAACGATAGATACCTTCAACCAGATCATCAACGTAGCAAAAACTGCGGGTCTGGCTTCCATCTCCAAAAACGGTCAGGTCTTCTCCACGAAGTGCCTGGCCAATGAATGCTGGAAGAGCACGGCCATCATTAAGGCGCATCCGCGGACCATATGTATTGAAAATGCGGATGATGCGTGTTTCAAGCTGGTGGAAAGTATGGTAAGCCATAGTGATCGCCTCCTGGAAACGTTTCGCTTCGTCGTATACACCTCGTGGCCCGACAGGGTTTACGTTACCCCAGTATTCTTCATTCTGAGGATGTACCGTAGGATCACCATACACTTCGCTCGTGCTTGCAACCAGGATCCTTGCCTTTTTGGCTTTTGCCAATCCAAGACAATTGTGGGTCCCGAGAGAGCCGACTTTCAGGGTCTGAATGGGGATCTTTAAATAATCAATAGGGCTTGCCGGTGAAGCAAAGTGCAGGATATAATCCAGGCTTCCGGAAACGTGAATGAACTTTGACACATCATGGTGATAGAATTCAAAGTCTTTTAAACTAAAAAGATGTTCAATGTTTTTCAGGTCACCTGTAATCAGGTTATCCATTCCTATCACATGGAATCCCTCTTTTATAAAACGATCACATAAATGGGAACCGAGAAAACCCGCGGCACCAGTAATCAGGATTCTTTTTTTAGGTTCGCTGCCAGCAGAAGCATTAGCTACAGCTGGTTTATTATTACTATCACTCATATTTATATCTTATTTCAGCTCAATGGAAACTATAGTGGGTTAACAACTCTTCTTCCAATACTTACGTAGTGAAACCCTAGATCTTCCATTTGTTTCAGGTCAAATAAATTTCTTCCGTCAAAAATTGCTTTGTTCTTTAAAAGAGACACAATTTTGGTAAAATCAGGTGTCCTGAATTCACTCCACTCTGTAGCGATCACCAGGGCATCGGCTTCTTTCAAAGCGTCGTACTGGCTTTCAACAAAGGTGATCTTATCGCCGACAACCTGCTTTACATTTGGCATGGCTTCAGGGTCAAATGTATGAACCGTGGCGCCTGCTGCTAAAAGCTCCTCAATGATATATAAGGCCGGAGCTTCGCGAATGTCATCGGTATTTGGTTTGAAAGCAAGGCCCCATAAAGCGATCTTCTTTCCTTTCAAATCATCTTTAAAATAAGTTTTGATACTTGGCATCAAGTGAAGTTTTTGTTTCTCATTCACTTCCATTACAGCCTCCAGTATTTTGAACTCATAATTTACTTCGTTAGATGATTTTGCCAGCGCCTGCACGTCTTTTGGAAAACAGCTACCGCCATATCCGATACCCGGGAAAAGAAATCTTCTTCCAATTCTTTCATCGCTACCAATTCCTTTACGCACCATATCAACATCAGCGCCGAGCAACTCGCACAGTTGTGCGATCTCATTCATGAAAGTAATCTTAGTTGCAAGGAAAGAGTTAGCTGCGTACTTAGTTAATTCAGCACTTTTCTCATCCATGAAGATGATGGGATTTCCCTGCCGAACGAATGGCGCATATAGATCGTTCAAGATCTTTTTCGCTTTTTCAGAACTCGTGCCAATCACAACGCGATCTGGTTTCATGAAGTCATCTACGGCAACCCCTTCTCTTAAAAATTCAGGGTTACTGACAACATCATAGCTTCCGTCGTGACCACCATTATTAGCTAAAGCTTTTTTTACTTTATCTGCAGTACCTACCGGTACAGTGCTTTTATCAATGATAACTTTATAGTCATCTTTACCGATCAGCCCACCAAGGTCTTTAGCTACGCCAAGAATATATTTCAGATCCGCACTACCATCTTCTCCCGGAGGTGTTGGTAACGCCAGGAAAATAACCTGTGCTCCTTTGATCCCTTCCGCAAGATTTGTAGTAAAATGAAGGCGGCTTTCTTTTTGATTTCTCAGGAAGATCTTCTCCAGTCCTGGTTCATAAATAGTGATCTGCCCTGAAGCCAACTTATCAACTTTCGCTTTATCAATATCCACACAAATAACTTCGTTGCCCGTTTCTGCAAAGCAGGTGCCGGTAACTAAGCCAACATATCCGGTTCCTATTACTGCGATTTTCATAATTACTTTAATTTATATATTCCAAAATGTTTTTGATGATAAAATTCTGTTGTTCTTCATCAAGCTCGGTATGAATTGGCAACGATATCACTCGTTCTGTAAGCCAATCGGTAACCGGCAGGTTAAATGAGCTGCCGCCAAGTGATTCGAACATTTTTTGTTTATGGCAAGGAACCGGGTAATAGATCATTGAGGGAATTCCTTTATCTGCAAGAAACTGGTTAAGCCCGTCGCGGTTGCGTTCATCAGCCGGATCATTTTTCAACGTCAGGGTGTATTGATGAAAGACGTGTTTGCAGTTGGGAGACCTGAAGGGAATTTCTATTTTCTCGTGATTTAAAAAAGCCTGGTCATAATAATCGGCTGCTTTTTGCCGGGCGGCAATGTACTCATCCAGGTGGCGGAGTTTGATGTCGAGAATGGCTGCTTGTACAGCGTCCAACCTCGAGTTACATCCTACAACATCATGATAGTACCTTTTGCTTTGCCCGTGAGCAGCGATCATGCGCAATTTTGCTACTAACGCATCATCATTTGTGAATATTGCTCCTCCGTCGCCAAAAGCGCCTAAATTCTTCGAGGGATAAAATGAAGTACATCCAATGTGGCCAATGCCACCGGTCTTCTTTACCGTACCATCACTGAAGAGGTAATCACAACCGATTCCCTGTGCATTGTCCTCAATTACATAAAGGTTGTGCCTCCTCGCGATCTCCATGATCGGTTCCATATCTGCAGCATGCCCATATAAATGTACCGGAACAATCGCCCTGGTACGTGAAGTAATAGCTTGTTCTACTGCAACAGGATCCATGCAGAATGTCTTTGGATCAACCTCTACAAACACTGGTTGTAACTTAAGAATTGCCGCGGCTTCAACCGTGGCTATATAAGTAAAGGACGGGGTGATAACTTCGTCGCCTGGCTGCAGATCAAGGGCCATCATCGCGATTTGTAGCGCATCAGTTCCATTTGCACAAGGCACCACATGCTTAACGCCATTGTAAGCGGCCAGGTGTTCCGCAAAATCTGTCACAACTTTTCCGCCGATAAATGTCGAGCTTTCCATCACACCCAAAACTGCAGCATCGACCTCGGCTTTGATCTTGTGATACTGGGTTTTTGTGTCTACCATTTGCAACGGCCTCATGTCTTCTGTTTTTTTGGATTGCAAAGATAGGGGTTCAACTTTTAGAACCAACTTTAGCTAATCAATTGGTCTACTGTCCGAAACATTGAAATTTTGCTGGTAGATTTGTGCAAAACAGTTGATTTGGGCAAAATCTTTTACACCATATTTCTTAACTTATACGAGCTGGGATTCAGTATTGCCGCCATTTTCAACCGCAAAGCCCGTGCAGGTTTAAAAGGCAGAGAGCATCTCCTCTCAACCATTAACAGTCAACTCCAGGTCGAGCGAAACAATGGGACCGGACCTTCAAAAACTGTTTGGATGCACTGCTCAAGCCTGGGCGAATTTGAGCAGGGCAGACCGGTGGCTGAAGCTATCAAAAAACACTATCCGAATCATAAATTTATTCTCACGTTTTTCTCAGCCTCGGGTTACGAGGCTATGAAAAACTATGCCGGTGCCGACCACATTTTTTACCTGCCTTTCGACGGAAAAAACAACGCAGAAGCGGTGGTCAAGGCCTTCAATCCTTCCCTGGTTTTGTGGGTGAAATACGAGTATTGGTTCTATTATTTAACCGAACTAAAACGCCGGCAGGTTCCTGTTTTCCTGATTTCAGGCATTTTTCGTCCAACTCAACCATTTTTTCAATGGTATGGTGGGCTTTGGAAGGAAATGCTGGCTTGCTTTTCACACCTGTTTGTTCAAAACGAACCATCGGCGGAGCTACTATCTGGAATTGGTGTTACTCAAAATGTTACGGTAAGTGGTGACACTCGTTTTGACCGGGTGATAGAAATTGTCGACAATTTTAAACCCGTCGAATATCTTGACGCTTTTTGTGGCAACGCGAAAGTGATCGTTGCCGGCAGCACCTGGGAAGATGATGAAGCAGAGTTGACGCATTATGTAAAGGCTAATCCGCAGATCAGGTTCGTAATAGCGCCACACGAGGTGGACCCGGCCAACCTGAAGGATTTGAAACAGGAATTCCCTAATTCACTGTTTTATTCGGAACTGGTGCGGAACAAGCAAGCAAATACCAATATAGAACCAGGCATCAATGTCTTGCTAATTGATAATGTAGGAATGCTTTCACGCTTGTATCACTATGCAGATATTACATATGTTGGTGGAGGCTTTGGAGATGAGGGCGTTCACAACGTGCTGGAGGCCGCGGTTTTTGGAAAGCCAGTGTTGTTCGGACCGGAATTCGAGAAGTTCGTGGAAGCAAGTGACCTGGTAGAAAATGGTGGAGCTATCCCAATTGAAAATGCGCTGGAATTTGAAAAAGTGGTAAGCGACTTATGGAATGACGAGGCACAACTAAAAGAAAGAGGCACTACAGCTCGTCAATATGTGTACGAACATAGCGGGGCAAGTAAACAGATCATAGCTTTTATTCAGGAAAACCGCCTTTTGACCAATTGATCAAATTGCTTCACCGTACCATTATCGTCAGTCCAGCCGAGTTTGGTTTTCAACTCCCGGCGGATCCAATACTCGGCTTCCGGCCAGATCGAAAATCCATTGATGGTTTTAATACTTCGTTCATACATAGCTTCATCTCCGCGAAAAAGATCATTGATGTATAAAAAACGGTCATTGATACCAATCGCCTTTTTCAAGTCTTTGACCGGTGTATCTGTCAATTTCTCACTGATCTCGATCTTAATTTCTTTCAGCCGGTCATTTAAGGAGGCTACTTCTCCCGCAACGGACTGGTTGATCTCCCTTCCTCTTGGTTTATTTTGATGCGTAAGCGTAGGTACATCTGTTTCCTCGGTGTCAAACAACAGTTGCGGCTTACTCTTGCCGATCATCTGTTGCATTGCGGCTGCATTACGCCGGATCTCCTCCAGTTCGGCCGCAACCTCATCTTCGTTTACTTCTAATATTGTCACAGTTTTCTCCTCTTCCCGGGGCGCCGGGATGACGGGAACAACTTCCGGAACTTTTTCAACCGGGGTTGTCTTAAGCACATTTAAAGGCATGGAAACCACCACGGGTTCATACTGCGTACCGTTCTTTTTTGATTGCAGGTGAATTAACTCGTGCTGTAGCATTTGTGTTGTGAGCAGGAGCTGATCTAGAGGAGCTTTTTCTTTGTGTAGTTGTTGCAATTTCTGCAGAAGTGTTTCCACTCTTTCCATATCAAACACTATTAATATATGATTTACAATCGGGGCTAAATTTAGTTTTGCCCAGTGATTCAAAACCGTAATCTTTGCAATTACCAGGAATAAAGTTACTAACTCAATTCTAAAAAAAATTTATAAATGTTTATTGAACCGAGTTTGTCCGGTGAGCGTCGGGGCTGGATTGAAGTGATTTGTGGGAGCATGTTTAGCGGCAAAACGGA
>JAURWD010000177.1 GCA_030655145.1 Ferruginibacter sp. | reverse complement strand
GCAAATTCAAATAAGTTAGCCGTCCGCTTACTTCAGGGCGTAGTTCCACGAACTCACCGGCAATAACGGTTCCGTTTGCTTCGATGATGTTATTTACGGTATCTCGCTGGGCTATGAGAATGTCAACAATGACCGGGGCATTTGTTCGGGGTGATTTTACTTCTTTTGCTTTGCTTTTACAATGAGAAAGAGAAAAGGTCAGGACTATCAGGAGTGGAAAAAAAAACAAGCGACCGGGAGAATATTGCATTATATACACTTAAAAATAAAGTAAAACCAAATATAGGATTTTTTGAAACCAGACTTTCCGGGGAAAGATGTTAAAACTCCGAATACCAGGTGTTTTTGAAGAATTATGCAAAAGAAATATTGTTATAACTACAATTAATACATACAAGTTGTTGTGTCCCTGAAAGAAAAATCGTTCGAAACGGTATTCATAATTTTCCCTTTTCTTTGCGATAAATTTTTAGGTATGAGTCTTCTTGTCGGAATTATCATGGGCAGCGAAAGTGATCTTGAAATAATGAAAGGTGCTGCAGAAATGTTGCGCCAGTTTGAGGTGGAGCCCGAGCTTACCATTGTTTCAGCACATCGTACACCAGAACGTTTACGCGACTATGCTTTGAAAGCAAAAGAAAGGGGACTGAAAGTGATCATCGCAGGCGCTGGTGGCGCAGCACATCTCCCGGGAATGGTAGCCGCTCATACAATTCTTCCCGTGATTGGCGTACCTGTAAAGTCTTCAAATTCAATTGATGGCTGGGATTCCATGCTGTCTATTCTCCAAATGCCGTATGGTGTACCGGTTGCCACGGTTGCACTTAATGGTGCGAAAAATGCGGGCATACTTGCTGCCCAGATCCTTGCCCTGCACGATCCCTCCATTGCTGGCAAATTAGAAGCGTACAAAGAATACCAGGATGATATCGTAATGGAAAGTGTAAAAAATGTGAAGCGCCTTGGGTTCACGAATGAATTTGATAAATAGCCTCACTAACGTCAACGGTTAGTCTACGCTTCGGTCAGCACCGTAAATTCTTGCTCGAGCGTCAATGAATGCTGGTAGAGATCCTTTATAAAATCCTTGCCCCATTTTGCGTAATAAGGCATCAGGTTATCTACCCGCTCCTGGAGGCTTTGGGACGGAAACAATTGCTGCAGGAGTTTGTTTAACTGGCGTATCTCCGCTTCAAATTTCTTCTTCTCAGCCCGCAATAATTTTTTCTCCAATGCATCCAGTTTTTTCAAGCCTTGTTGTTGCAAAGCTTCTGTATGATTGGCGAGGGTGTTTGCTACTTTGCCGGCGATGATTTTCACCTCCTCGTATAATTTGTTGAATGCTTTTTTCTCTTCCTCCAAACTGATCTGTCGTTCGGTATCTCTCCGAACCAGTTTGTCTACAAGAGTATTTTCGGTTGCAAAAAGCTCGGGCAACTCAAAACATAATTTGATTGCCAAGGCATTTGCTTCTTTGCTAACAAATAAAAAAGAATTTCTTACAACGAGCACCGGGTAGGGAACAGATAAATCTTCGAATACGCGTTTCAGTTGGAGCCAATAAGCGATCTCCCCACCGCCACCAATAAACGCGATGTTTGGCAAGATCCATTCCTGTAAAGCAGGCCGCAGAATCACGTTTGGACTGAACCGTTCCGGATGTTCCGCCAATTCATTCGACAACTCTTCCCGGGTAAATTCGCGATCCGAGTTCACAATTTTCCAGGTATCTCCTACTTGTTCAAACCGGTCACGGTGACCTTCGCTTAAATAAAACATATTGAGCTCCCTTCCACTTGCCTGCACTTTATAATCCGCGGGAAAAGCCGTTACGGTTTCCTGCACCAGTTTGTGAGAGAAAGCCTGGAACAGTTCCTTTTCAATGACCGGCGCATAGGATCTTTTTAAAGCAGGATTATCAGGAAGCAGGATGAGCAAACCGAAACCGGCGAATAACTCATTGACCATCTTAAAAGTTGATGCTTCAATGGTGTCACCCACTGAATAACTTCTTTTCATGAGTTCCGTGATCTCCGCGCCGAATGGCTCCACCAACAGCTGGCCGCTGATCTCTTCCAATAAGGCCACGAGTGCCTGGTCAACCTTCATTCTTCCAACCGCACCGGTTTGATCCGTTTTCCATTCATATTTTTTTCCATTGATCACCACGAATCCTAATTCCTCCAGGTCAGCATCTTCGCTGCCCATGTAGTACACCGGAACAAAATGATTTTCCGGAATCTGGGTTTTGAGGGAAGCCGCAAGCTTGATGGTGTGCAAAATCTTATAGATAAAATAGAGTTGCCCGGTAAAAATATTGGGTTGGTGCGCAGTACAGATTGTGAATGTATTGTCGCTCAGCAATGACTGAATGTTAGCCTGAACCAATTCATTGCCGCGAACCTCGGCGTACTGTTTTGTTAACACGTCAACCAGTAGTTGCCGGTTGGTCTTGAAGTTTTTTCTGGCCTGGATGGCGGCTGCAATTCCTGCCGGGGTGGGCTGCTGACTGATAAACGGTTGGATAGCCTCAGCAGTGTCAATATAGTCGAGAACAATTTTTGAAAAGTAACCCGTTTGCTTATACGAAAGCAAGGAAGCAGTAGAATTCATTAATTAGTGTTTACAGTCCGGTGAGATTGGCAAACTTACATCAATCCTGAAATTTACTTCAAGCCAACTGTTAAATCTTCCTCAACATCAACGGATAGCATTAGCGTCGAAAGCAGATCGTGAGTGCTGGAAGGGTAGGCTTTTTTTTTCGTCACCATATCAAGCAAAAGTGGCTTTACTCATTTATGTTGCGCCTGTGTTTTTTACTTTGTCGCGTTGCGAAAGTAGGTGCAAACAAAAAAGCCGGCATTTACGCCGGCTGATCTGTTTGTTGAATTATCGCTAGAATAGGCATGGAACCAAAATAGTATAGGGTACGGACCAAACCTTGTTATAGATGAACAACAGGACAAATATCAGGTTGCGCCTGAACATACCTGAAAGAAAAACCCCTGGTTTTCGGAAGAAAAACACCACAATTCTAGGAGCCTTTCCAACTTACTTCGTTCGCGTCGCTCCGTTTGACCAGGAACACCAATTGTAAAAACCATAAACTTGAAGCAATTGGGAGCCAATTATTAATGAATCAGTTGGCCCGAGTTTTTCGCGTTCATTCAATAGCTTTGACGGATTTCGTTTCCATAATAAACAACAATAACCTTCCCATGAACACAAAAGCAGTATTTGAAGTCTGTGCCTTTAATATACAAAGTGCCATCATCGCCGAAAAGGCCGGAGCTGTCCGCGCCGAATTGTGCGATAACCCGGTAGAAGGCGGCACCACGCCGAGTTTTGGCGCTATCAAACAAACAAGGCAAAAGATCAACATCCAGTTGTACCCGATCATTCGTCCCCGGTCTGGTAATTATTTTTATGATGCTGATGAGTTTGAAATGATCGGCCAGGATATTAAAATGTGCAAAGAACTTGGGTGCGATGGCATCTCTATTGGTATTCAACGCCTGGATGGCACGATCGATCTGCAGCGCATGTCGCAGGTGGTTGAATGGGCATACCCGATGGGCGTAACCTGTAACCGAGTCTTTGATACGACGCCCGACCCGATGCAGGCTTTAGAAGATATCATCGCAGCTGGCTGCGAACGAATTCTAACTTCAGGACAAAAAAGTGCGGCCCCATTGGCAACCGCATTCCTGGCGACCCTGGTTCAGGCAGCTGACGAACGGATCATCATTATGCCCGGGGCGGGAGTCAACTCAGGGAATATTGAAAAACTAATTCAGGAAACCGGCGCCAGGGAGTTTCACGGCTCTGCCCGAAAAATAATTGCAAATCCTGTACTTTCTGTGAACCCCGATGTGCTTGATTACGGAAATGTCTATGTCAGCGACGAGGAGGAAGTCAGGAAGATCGTGTCGTTGATGCTGTAATGGGTTCCGTTGCCTTTCTAACAAAACGCACGACGGTAGTATCATCGGTAGACCTTTCAATTAATTATGCGCCCTGCACTATAGCCTTCTTAAATACTTTTTATGAAAATTCATTTTTGGACCGTTGGCAAAGCGCATGAATCCTACGTGAAAGAAGGTATCGAAATGTTTACTAAAAGAGTAAGTAACTATTACCCGGTGGAATGGTCGATTATACCCACACCAAAAAATGCTGCCAGCCTTAGTGAAGCAGACCTAAAGAAAAAAGAAGGTGAAACCATCCTGCAATTGTTACAAAAAGATGATTACCTAATCGTATTGGATGAACGCGGAAAACAGCTAAGCAGCGAAGGACTTGCCAGCTTTATTCAAACCAGGGCGAATGAAAGTACGAAGAATGTGATCTTCCTCATCGGCGGAGCTTTTGGGGTAAGCGACACCGTTACCCAGCGCGGTAATTTTAAGTGGAGCCTGGCGCAACTTGTTTTTCCGCATCAATTGGTGCGGCTCATGCTGGCAGAGCAGGTTTACCGCGCTTGCTCTATCCTGCGCAACGAGAAATATCATCATCAATAGTTAACTTGCGCCAAATTTATCAATGGAACTTTTATCGATCACCATAGGCATCATTGCCATTACCTGCATCATTAGCTTCTCCGCGTTCAGCAGTCAAAAGATCATGGATGACCTCATTTTCTGGCCAACAGAAATGCGGGAGAAAAATCAATGGTACCGGTTCATCAGTTCCGGATTTTTGCATGGCGACGGGATGCACCTCATCTTCAACATGTTTACGCTCTTTTTATTCGGGCAGCAAATTGTTGAGCCAGGTTGTGAAGAATTGTCAGGAAAGTGGATGTACCTCGTACTTTACTTTGGCGGAATGGTGGTTGCCGATATTCCCAGCTACTTAAAAAACAAAAACAACTATCAGTATCGCAGTCTCGGTGCTTCAGGAGCTGTTTCGGCAGTGGTGTTCGCCGGCATTGTATTTTATCCTACGATGAAAATGGGATTCTTTTTTATCCCTCCTGTCATACCAGCCTACATTTTTGGTCCCTTATACCTAATATACTGCATATACGCCGCGAAAAAAAGTGGTGATAACATCAATCATGATGCACATTTATGGGGGGCATTATTCGGCCTCGTCTTCCCGATTGCATTACATCCTTTTTTGTTTAACCAGATGGTTGCCCAGATAAGCGGATCTATTTAACTGAGAGCGTTAAAACCTGCGCAGTGCTGTCAACCAGCTTAAACCGATCATCGATCCGGTGGCCAACTATCCATATGATCTTTTTGTCCATCTCTACGATCCAGGTATTTTCTTTTTGGGAGAGAGACAATTTCTTATCTATAAAAAAGCGGCTTAGCTTTTTTTTCTTTTGCATACCCAGCGGATAAAAATAATCGCCCTGTTTCCACTTCCGCAGTAATAAAGGAAATTTAACCTCGTCAGCATCCACATGTGCGACCATATCGCCAAAATGGTGTGACTTTACGCCATTACGAGCACGCTTAACCGTTAGTTCTCCGCCTGGAAAATTGATGTGTTCCACTCCTTCTTCAATCAAAATAGTTGCAGCTTCCGTGGTAGCAAGCGGCGTAATGATCAGCCACTTGCGATTGCGCAGCAGGCGATGAGTTAACGACTGAAGAAATTTCCCTGAACCGCTTGTTAATAAGGCCATGGCTTCATCTGCCTGGTGAGCACTGAAAGCATAGTCTTTTAAAATTTCGTACATCAGTGTTGATGGTGCATTGGAGTTTTGCAGTTTCAGCACCGGTATATGCACTTCGTTATCCCTTATTTCTACCAATTTTTTTTTGTTCAATTGCACGGCTTGCAGGTAGAGTGTTTCTGCATCGGCAAATCGTTTAATATTTTTTAGCACGTTGCCGGCGGCGCCGGGATATTTTTCTGCAACCAGGGGCAGTATCGAATGACGGAAATGGTTTCGGGTGTAGGTGGTTTCAAGGTTGGTATGATCCGTTACAAAAGCAAGTCCTTGTTGTTGTTGAAATGATTCCAATTCAGCCCGCGTTGCAAACAATAATGGGCGAATGACTTTACCTTGTTTTGGCAGCATTCCTCTCAGGCCGCTGATACCCGTGCCGCGAAAAAAATTCATAACAACTGTTTCAATGTTATCATCCGCATGGTGTGCGGTCAACACATAACTTCCGGCACCCGCCGGATCGGAGTTGAGCAATTCATAAAACCATTCATAGCGAAGCGTTCTGGCGGCTTCTTCAATGGATTGTTTCTTTTCGCTCGCATAAGCGGTTGTATCAAAAATGGTGGAGTAAAAAGGCACCTGGTATGCGCTCGCTATTTCCCGCACAAATGATTCATCGCGGTCACTTTCTTCGCGGCGTAATTTGAAATTGCAGTGAGCAATGTTAAAATCATAGCCAACCTCCTTGCATAAAGCACATAGTACAACGGAATCCAATCCACCACTAACAGCAAGGAGTAGCCGATCCGTATGTTGGAACAACTGCCCTGTTTGGATATACTGTTTAAATCGTTCTAGAAGATCCATGAAGCGTTCCTTGAATAGTGGGATGCAGAAATTGAAATGATAAACTGGGCTGGGTAGGATGTCGAAGAAAAAAAAACTTCCGAACCGGCAAAAATAATTTAAATCAGCGACGAGATAATATTGGAAGGGAAGCTACTCTTCCAAATCGTCCAGGGCTCCCTGCAATTCATTGTATGAATGCTGGTCTCCGGCACGTTTGGCCTCTTCCATACCCCGCCGATAAATACGAATTGCTTTTTCTCCATCCCCTACACGTTCAAGCAGTTTACCCAGGTGATAATAAGAACCTACGTAGGTTGGCTCACGCAAAAGAAGTTCGTTGAACAGGTTGCGAGCCTCTGGGTCTTTTCCAATTTTTATATATTCCAGTGCCAGTGCATGTTGCAAAAAGCTGTCAGGTCCGGAGCTCTTAATGTATTCCAGCAATTTGTCAATCCTGCTCATTTGTTATTTTTTTTCTTTGAGTTATTTATACCTACAAATCTTATATTTGCATTTAGTTGCATAAACAACTTTATTTTACGATTCTTAAATCTTCGTGTATGAAAATTCTCGTTTGTATCAGCAAAACACCTGATACCACAGCAAAAATAGCCTTCACTGATAACAATACGAAATTCGCTTCCGATGGTGTACAGTGGATCATTAACCCCTACGATGAGTGGTATGCACTGGTAAGAGCCATCGAATTGAAAGAATCAGATCCAACAACCGTGATCCATCTTGTAACAGTTGGACAAGCTGACACAGACCCCATTATCCGCAAAGCGCTTGCGCTGGGTGGAGACGAGGCCATAAGGGTAAACGCAGACAGCCATGACAGTTTTTTTATCGCCAGCCAGATCGCCGAGATCGCAAAGCAAGGCAACTACGACCTGGTTTTTACCGGTAAAGAAACCATCGACTATAATGGTTCTTCCATTGGCGGGATGGTGGCTGAATTGCTGGACCTCCCCTATGTGTCGTTGGCGATCAAGTTTGCTCTCGACGGAACAACCGCTACAATTGAAAGAGAAATTGAAGGTGGTGAAGAAACCAATAAAGTGCAGCTACCCCTGGTAGTAAGTTGCCAGAAAGGAATGGCGGAGCAACGTATTCCAAATATGAAAGGAATTATGGGAGCCCGCAGCAAACCCTTAAAAGTTGTAGAGCCAACCCCGGTTGAAGCCTACACTTCTATAGCTTCATTTGAACTTCCTCCGGCAAAAGCTGGTGTGCGTTTGATACCAGCAGACAACCCGGAAGAACTGGTTCGAATACTTCACGAAGAGGCCAGGGTAATCTAAACAGGGTGAAACCAGCTTGTTTAATTCCAAGTCTATTCGAAGCCACTCACAGCCAGGCATGGACGAGGATTCATTATCATCATCATTAATGCAGTTCAATTTAACAACACTTAATCTTCAAATATGTCAGTACTTGTATTTTTAGACCAGGCAGACGGACAAATCAGGAAATCTTCATTGGAGGCAGCAAGCTACGGAGCTGCATTAGCCGAAAAACTTGGCGTTCCCGCGGAGGGCGTAACTGTCGGCACCGTGGCGAACGACCTCGGTTCCCTGGGACAATATGGATTAAAGAAAATACACACGATCAACAACCCCGCGCTTGATAATTTAGATGCGCAAGTCTATACCAAGGTGCTGGCAGAGCTTGCAACCACCACTGGTGCCACAGTGCTTGTTTTTTCGAATAACCTTACAGGTAAGGCGGTCGCACCAAGACTGAGCGTTCGTTTGAAAGCCGGCCTGGTCGCAGGAGCTGTAGCGTTACCCGAAACCAGCGCTGTTTTCACCGTGAAGAAAAACGTGTTTAGCGGAAAAGCATTTGCGCATGTCAGTATTACTACGCCGATAAAAATCATTTCGCTGAATCCTAACTCATTCTCAATCGTTTCCAAAGAAGGCGTGGCTGAAGTGGTTGATTTCGCAGCTACAATTGACCAGTCAAAAGTGGAAGTTACATCCGTAAATAAAGTCGTCGGCGAAGTTCCATTGACCGAAGCGGAAATTGTAGTGAGTGGCGGACGTGGGTTAAAAGGCCCCGAAAATTGGGGACTAGTTACCGACCTTGCGAAATTGCTGGGCGCTGCAACTGCCTGTAGTCGACCGGTAGCAGATATCAATTGGAGACCTCACCACGAACATGTTGGTCAAACCGGTATCGCCATTGCCCCCAATCTATATTTTGCTATTGGTATCTCCGGGGCCATTCAACACCTGGCTGGAGTAAATCGGAGCAAGACCATTGTAGTAATAAATAAAGATCCGGAAGCTCCGTTTTTCAAAGCCGCAGATTACGGTATTGTCGGAGATGTTTTTGAGGTGATGCCAAAGATCATAACCGCAGTCAAAAAATTGAAAGGTGTAGCATAAAATATTCAAGAATTTGATAAAGCCTCCAGGTTCGCCCCGGGGGCTTTTCATTTTATAAGGAGGCAGCGATGATTATAAGAGCCTAAAAAATGATAATCAACTCGGCTGTTTTACAGTACTAACCGAGTTGGTTTTTACTACCAATCATAAAGGATTATTGTCATTCAAACAACTGGAAAAATCACCATAAAAAAACCGCTGTGCAAAAGCAAAACAGTAGTTTCTATTTAAAAAATCCCTTAGTTTCGTGCATTATTTATGAAGAAGATAGAACTGGAAATAGTAGCACTTTCACATAGCATTACCCAAACCCATTCTTACGCTGTTGTACTGGGAGAAGTAAATGGTTTAAGGCGCCTACCTATCGTCATTGGCGGATTTGAAGCCCAGGCAATTGCAGTAGCCCTGGAACGCATGAACCCCAGTCGCCCGCTTACGCACGACCTGATGAAAAACTTCATGATGGCCTTCAACGTTGAACTCCACGAAGTTGTGATCAATGATCTGCAGGAAGGAATATTCTACAGCAAGCTGGTATGCAGCAGTGAAAACGATACCGTTGAAATTGACTCCCGTACCTCCGATGCATTGGCCTTGGCCGTCCGCTTCGGGTGCCCGATTTTCACCTACGATAACATTTTGGACAGTGCCGGAATTTTGATGGAGGGTGATGCAAAAAAGAAAAAAACGCTTGCCCCCGTAACCACAGAAACAGGCGGCCGCGATGACCTGAAAGGCATGTCGCTCGAAGAATTAAACACCCTTTTAAATGAGGTGCTGGAACAGGAAGACTACATCCGCGCAATCGCCATTCGCGATGAAATTAAAACGCGAAAAAAATAAAATGGGTGCTCCCCACATTATCATCCATTTTATTTCCCCTCATTCCGCTTTACGCTACCCCTCCCGTACTGCTCATTTTCTTGAGTTAAACCGTCACTCAAGATGATCAGTTTCCCTAATTGCAAGATCAATCTTGGCTTACACGTTGTAAGCAAAAGAGCGGATGGTTTTCACAATATTGAAACCATCTTTTACCCCGTTCCACTTCGCGACGCGTTGGAGATCAATGTGGCAAAAAACAATTCGGGGCCGGATGTTCAGTTTACATCTGCAGGGTTACCTATACCAGGCGACACGTCAAACAATCTCTGTGTAAAAGCTTACGAAATATTAAAAACTGATTTCCCGGCACTCCCGCCCATTGCTATCCATTTATTAAAAGCCATCCCGATGGGAGCTGGCCTGGGCGGTGGCTCTGCCGATGGCGCCTTTACCTTGAAAGCCATCAACACGAAATTTGAACTTGGATTAACACAGGAGCAACTGCTCGTCTACGCGTTGCAACTCGGCAGCGATTGCCCGTTTTTTATTATTAATCAACCATGTGTTGGCACAGGTCGCGGAGAAATACTTGAACCGATATCCCTTGCATTGGAAGCATTCGACCTGGTGATTGTTAACCCCGGAATTCATGTCAATACCGGTTGGGCATTTTCACAACTCAACTTGTCATCATACTCTCCTGATGGGGAGGGCTCATTAAAGCACTCTGTCCAACAACCTGTTTCCACCTGGAAAGACATTTTAACAAATGATTTTGAGGAACCGGTTTTTTCTAATCACCCGGAGCTCTTGCAAATTAAAAACAGCCTCTACACCAGCGGTGCCGTGTACTGCTCCATGTCTGGCAGTGGTAGTTCTTTATTTGGTTTATTACCGAAAGATGTTAAAATCCTGCCGACCTTCTCCACCCACTACCTGGTTAAACGGGTAAAACTTTAACAGCTTGTTAATCTTGAAGTTTGAGCATAGTTCTTGTATAAATGGTAAATACATTTTCACTGTATTACAATAATTTGCACGTTCACAAAAAAAATCGAATGAAAAAAATATCCTTTTTAGTTGGTGTTGCGCTTCTGTCTGCCGCATCGTTATCGGCTCAAAATGCCAAAAGTGTTTTGCCGAAAAACTGGCATTTACAGGATCGTGAGAAGACAGAGATCTACGGTATCAGTTTAAGCAAGGCTTACGAGTTTGCTGATCAGAAAAAATTGAAAAGTAAGCAGGTGGTCGTTGCCGTTATTGATAGCGGTATTGATACGCTTCATGAAGATCTGAAGCCGATTTTGTGGACCAATCCAAAAGAGATCCCAGATAACGGTATTGATGATGACAAAAATGGATACATCGACGACGTTCACGGATGGAACTTCCTGGGTGGTAAAGATGGACGAAATGTGAAACAAGACAGCTACGAAGCTGCAAGGGTTTACAACAAGCTGAAGGCAAAATATGGTACGACCATTCCGGATGAGTCGTCGTTAAAACCTGAGGAAAAAGAAGAAGTCAAGATGTACAAAAAAGCTCAACAAAAAATTGTTGGCGATATGGATCTTTTGGAGATCGCGTTTATGAAGAAAATTTTGCCCGGTTTCCTAAAAGGAGATTCGGTGTTGATGAAGGCTTTAGGCAAGGCTGAATACAATTGCACTGATTTAGAAAAATATACAGATACTGACGTGGATGCGAAAAAAACCAAGATGCTCCTCATGCAGCTTTGCAAGGCAAATGGTTCTGATGACCTTACCAACGAGCAGGTGAGAGATGAATTAGAAGGAAAAATCCGCAAAGCAGATGCGGCCAACAACGCGCCGAAAGAATATCGCAAGGAAATTGTCCAGGATGATGAATCAGATATCAATGATCGCTTTTATGGCAATAACGATATCATGGCATCCACTCCATTTCATGGAACACATTGCGCCGGAATTATTGCTGCTGTTCGGAACAATGGCAAAGGAATCGACGGCATCGTAGACAATGCCCGCATCATGATGTTGAGAGCCGTGCCAGATGGTGACGAACATGACAAGGATATCGCACTGGCAATACGTTACGCGGTTGACCAGGGTGCGCAGATCATCAGCATGAGCTTTGGAAAAGATTTCTCCCCTGAGAAAAAATGGGTGGATGAAGCGGTAAAATACGCAGAGGAAAAAAATGTACTATTGGTTCATGCAGCAGGCAACAGTGCCGAAAACCTGGACTCTACTGATAACTATCCGTCTTCAACCTATAAGGATGGCAAAATCAAAGCTTCGAACTATATCACTGTAGGTGCCAGCGGAGATCCGCAGAATGGCGGCATCACTGCTAATTTCAGTAACTATGGAAAAAATGAAGTAGATGTTTTCGCACCTGGGGTGCAGATCTATTCTACCATTCCTGGTGGAAACAAATACGGTAATGCTTCAGGAACGAGTATGGCTTGCCCGGTGGTAGCTGGGACAGCTGCTTTCATACTTTCCCGCTACCCAGCTTTGAGCGCTAAGCAACTAAAATATATAATTGAGACATCAGCAGTTAAGCCTGGTATGGAAGTTAAAGTCCCTGGCACTGATGAGAAATCTGATCTATCAGAACTATCCAGGACAGGTGGTTTGTTGAATGCTTACGGCGCTATCAAATTAGCGAGTACGCTTACAGGTGATAACAAACTGGAAAAACAAACTTTGCCAAAGCCGAAAATGAAAGGGAGCAAGAAAGGATAATCTACAAAGAAAATAATAGTATTTTGCCGCAGGTTGCTACAGCGATCTGCGGCATTTATTTTAAAACAGTTTTATGACAGACTCACCTACAAACGTACAGGGATATTTCAAAAGATATACAGACCTCGTAAACGAAACAACGCTGGCCAGTGCCTTTACTGCACAGTCTACAGTAATTAAAGAGTTGCTCCCAAAGATCACCGAAGAGAAATCGACTTTTGCTTACGCGGAAGGAAAGTGGACCATTAAGGAAGTTTTGCAGCACCTGATAGACGCAGAACGGGTATTCGCTTTCCGGGCTCTTTGCTTTTCCCGCAAGGAAGCTGCTACCCTCCCATCATTTGATGAAAACGATTACGCGGTTAATTCGAATGCAAACAATAGAAGCTGGCAAAACCTGGTTGATGAGTTCCTGGCAGTGCGCCGCTCAACGATTCTATTGTTTGAGAGTTTTGACCAGCAGATGCTCCATTGCATGGGCACCGCGGGTAGCAACATTCTAAGCGCTGAACAACTAGGTTACATAACAGTGGGGCATTTTACCCATCATTCAAACGTCCTGGCTGAAAGGTATTTCACCGTGTAGATCGAGAACCGGCAATAACTTACACAAACAAAAAAGCCCCGAATTATCTTCCGGGGCTTTTCATTACTATTATAAATACGCTTTAATTCTTTGTAGCCGGCACGGTCGCATTGCCGTGATTCAAAGCGATATTACTTTGATTGATCATTTTGTTTGTCACTTTAACGGCTTCATCCACGTACAGGTCGTCTTTCAAAGAACCTAAAAAGCGTTTGTTCTTCTCTGCTTTTTCTTTATCCGCTGTCAACTTTGTTTCATCAGCTGTAATGTTTTTAACATTCAACTGCTTGCTGAGTTTAAGCATCTCATCCAACTCTTTGTACTTAGATTTCAATTGCTTTTGAGACAGCCGGTATTTTTCAAGATTCAATGAATACGCTTTATCATTTTCTTTATTAATGGAATCGATCTTGAGGCGCATACGGTTGAATGTTGTGTTGTTGCGCACCTGGTCGTTGACAGTCGCCGCAACCGCATCAGTACTGTAACTGCTTGTCCACGGCTTGTAATCAACCTTAGCAATCTCATCCCAGCTTAAAGACAAAGGATTATCTTTTTCGCGTGCTTTAGCCAATTCCATCCGGTCGGGGATCACTACATCCGGAACAACGCCACGCAACTGGGTAGCCCCTCCATTTACACGATAAAACTTTTGCAAAGTCAACTTAACCGTTCCCAGGTCTTCTGCTTTTTTGTTAAACAAATCACTTTCACTTTCCGGGTTCAACGGAATCGTGCGTTGTACCGTTCCTTTACCATAAGTTGAACTACTTCCGACGATGATACCGCGTTTGTAGTCCTGGATAGCGGCAGCAAAGATCTCGGAGGCTGAAGCACTAAACTCATCTACCATTACCGTGAGCGGACCGTCATATAAAACTGTTTTGTCTTTATCCTTCCATTGATAAGGTTGTTTTTCGTCTCTTCCTTTAACCTGGCAGATCGGGCCATCTTCGATAAACAAACCAGCCATTTTTACAACTTCAGGTAAAGAGCCGCCGCCATTTCCCCGGAGATCCATTACAATACCATCAACTTTTTCCAGCTTCAATTTCTCGATCTCCCGGGCTACATCTTCAGAACATTTCGCACCTTTTGGATCTTCAAAATCTACATAGAACTCAGGCAAATAAATATACCCGATCTTATGTTCGCCTTTAATAATGGCGCTCTTAACAAATGTATCGTCTAATTTGATCTCGTCTCTTTTCAAGGAAATAATCTTGATGTTTCCGTCGGGTTTGCGAACGGTGATCCGAACTTCAGTCCCCTTTTGGGCTCCCCTGATCAATTTAACAGCATCGGTGACCGCGTACCCGGTTACATCGACAGGCTCGGCAGCTCCCTGGCCTATCTTTACAACTTCGTCATCGACTCCCAATTCCCCACTCTTCCACGCTGGTCCGCCGGTAACAAGGCTGGCAATTTTAATTTTGCTTTGATCTTCGCGTAATTGGGCGCCAATGCCATAAAATTTACCACTCATCATCTCCGTGAAACCCCGGCTATCCACCGGTGCAAAATAATTACTGTGTGGGTCCATGGTCCCGGTCACACCATTCACAAAAGAGCTAAAGAGTTCGTCAGTTGTATTGTGATTTTTCAACGTAGTAAAATATCGTTCGATCTGCCGACGTACCTGGGTGCGGGCTTCTCTTTCAAGCGTGGTATCTGCTTTGTAAACGATCTTTTGTTTTGTAAGGCTGTCAATAGTACCCACCTTGCTTTTGTTCTTCTCACGATCATCTATCAAGTCTGAATACTTTGTAAGCACCAGGTATTTCAGGCGTTTGCGCCAAACCTCTGCCCGCTCTGTAGTTGTTTTAGCATAATTGACTTTATCACCGTCAAGCTGAATATCTTCTTCTTTTGTAAAATCAAAAGGTTTGAGGAGGATTGTCTTGTAGTATTCTGAAACCTCGTTGAGGCGGCGGGTGTATGATTCGCTGATCGCGTAAAAAGATTCCAACCTTTCGCCATGGATCTCGTTGTCGATCTTTGATTCAAAAATTTTGAAGCTGTCAATATCGCTCTGGAGGAAGATTGTTTTATCATCATCCAGGTCTTCAACAAAACGCTTTAGGACTGTTTTTGAAAATTCGTCATCTATTTTCTTTGGGCTAAAATGTCACTGCTCCAAAATCTTTCCAACATTCCGCAATATCTTTTCGTTCTTTGACTTTGGATTATCTTCTGTTCTGCCCTGCGATTGAAACGCGAAGAAGAGGATGGCGCCTGTTAAAAGCAGGTAAACCGGGAAAAATTTTTTGCTCATAATTATTTGCTTAAAATTTAGCATAAAGTAAAATTAACGGAAAATCGATGTGTATTATTGGGTAAACAACTCCATAACGTCTAATGTTTTCATAAAATATGATAGGTGGTTTCCAGGGAATTTTGATGAACAATTTGAATGTTGCCCATAGTGGGATGCAATGAAGGTGCCAAATAAATTGAGGCTTGCCTCAACGTGAAGAAAATGGTGGAAACGAAAAAGTCCCGCAATTTGCAGGACTTTTTGGGTAATCGAGGGGGCTCGAACCCCCGACCCTCAGAATCACAATCTGATGCTCTAACCAACTGAGCTACGACTACCGTTTTTCTGGAGGGCAAAAATAGCGAAAAACAGGTCTGTTTCAAAATTACAGTCAAAAGTTTCTGGATATTTCTTTGCCGATCTGCTTAAGCGGACATCCTTAGAACAATCGTTCCGGTTTCAAAATCTCAACTCTTCCATCTTGATGTTTCAAAGCAAAGTTTAGCCTGGCTAAAAAACTTATAAAAATTTTTGGTGGATTGCGCTGGTTTATATAAAATCTGTCGTCTATGTGCGTGGACGATGGAGAAATTTTAACAACGCTCTGCAGCACAAGGTTTTCAAAGACGTTCAGACAAAGAGCCAGGATAGATTTTCTTCCTCGAAAAACACCGTCCATCATCGTTCACCGCTGTTCATCAGCAATAATCGTGGACCTTTATTTTTAATACCAGAATTATCAACATACAAATCTTCTAAATGAAACAGTTTTCCTTTTACCTGGCCTGCTTAATTTTTTTAATTCCTACCCTTTCACTTAAGGCCCAGATGCCTGGCGGTGGAAGACCTGGAGGTGGACAGGCCATGAATGTGGGCCACTTTTACGGCAAAGTGATCGACGCCTCCACCAACCGGCCCATTGAAGCAGCCTCAGTCCAACTGATCCAGAATAAGTTAGATACCACTACAAAAAAGCGGGCAGACGTAATCGTCTCTGGTATGCTCACAACTAAAAAAGGTGAGTTCAGCCTGGAAAACCTCCCCGTAATGGCGCAATACAAATTAGTGATCACGGCAATTGGGTATAAGTCGATCGATCAAAAAGCAGCGTTCCAGATGAACCCGGGCGGCGGCAAGCCGGGCGATATGAGCAACATGATGAGTGCCGTTGACAAGGACTTAGGAAACATCAAAATGGAAGCCGATGCCTTGCAACTCGAAGGTGTTACCGTAACGGCAGACAAACCGTTGCTTACCATGAGCATTGACCGTAAAATATTCAACGTTGAAAAAAACCTAACCAGTGCCGGCGGAACAGGGATCGACGTAATGAAAAATGTACCGGGTGTAAATGTGGACATTGATGGCAATGTAAGTTTGCGCAATGCTCCTCCCCAAATATTTGTAGATGGCCGTCCAACCACGATGACACTGGAGCAAATTCCTGCCGATGCGATCGCTACGGTAGAAATCATTACCAACCCATCTGCTAAGTTTGATGCTTCCGGCGGTGGTGCAGGTATCCTTAATATTGTTTTGAAGAAAAACCGCAAGGCGGGATATAATGGAAGTGTACGGGCAAGTATCGACAGTCGCGGACGCCCGGGCTTTGGTGGTGATTTGAATATAAAACAGCAAAAAATTAACTTCTTTGCCAACACCCAGGTAGGTTTTAGAAAAAGCATTTCCAATGCGACTACTGATCGTACTGATTTTTATAGTGGTACGGTCGCTAAACTTTCTCAGCGAAATGGCCCGATCGGCAAAGGTTTCTTTGGCTTTGCCAGGATGGGCTTTGACTATTTTATTGACAACCGTAACACCATAAGTATTGCCGGAAGCCATGCCCGCGGAGAATTTAAGAATACCGACATGATGGACATCACCCGTGATACTATCTATTCTACCGGCACTGTTTCTGATTATGGAAAACGGAATAACAATAGTGAATTCCGTTTCAAAAATTATGGTGGTACGCTAAGCTTCAAACATAATTTTGCCAAAGCGAATAAAGAAATCACGGCTGACCTTAATTACAACCTGAGCAAAAACGATAACAACAATCTCTTTAGCAGCCAATATTTCAATTCGAACAGCACCCCGAAAACCCCGTTGCTTTTTCAAAGTTCCTTCGGCAATGGCACCACGAAATTTTTCACTGCCCAAACAGACTACACGAATCCCATCAACGGCACCATGAAGGTTGAGATGGGTGCCCGTATCGCCATCAGGGATTTCAACAGTTTCAACAACAACTTTTTACGCAATCCGGCCACCGGTAAAGATTCTTCGCTCACAGCGCTGAATAACAATTACCAGTTCCAGGATCGCGTACTCGCCGCTTACGGTATTTTTTCGCAGCAGATAAAGAAGTTTAGTTACCAGGTTGGACTGAGGATCGAAAGTTCAAAGTATGATGGTACGCTCGTTTCACGAGGACAGGAATTCTCGAATGAATTTCCTTTCAGCCTGTTTCCCAGTGCCTTCGCTACTTACAAACTAACCGAAAAGCAAGACCTGCAATTCAATTATTCCCGCAAGATCAATCGACCAAACTTCTTTCAATTGATCCCGTTCATCGATTTTTCAGATTCTCTTAATCTAAGTATCGGTAATCCAGACCTGGTGCCGGAATTCACGAATTTGTTTGAATTGTCGTACCAGAATCAATTGCATAAGAATCACAACATCCTGTCGACCTTATACTTTAAACATACCGATGACCTGATCACCCGGTATCAGTATCCTGAAAAAAATCCGAATGTTGGCAGCAAGCCAGACTCTATCCTGTTTACGACCTATGCGAATGCTTCACAGAGCTATACTTATGGAATCGAACTCACCGGCAGGAATAAACTAACAAAATGGTGGGACCTTAATACTAGTTTCAACTTATTCAACGCCGTTGTAAAAGCTGGCAACCTTCCGGGAAGCATGGACAACGACCAGGTAAGCTGGTTCATTAAAATGAACAACAGTTTTAAACTCCCTAAAAATTATTCGATCCAGTTGAGTGGTGACTACCAGGCAAAAACCTTGGTAACACCTGGCGGCGGTGGTGGTGGTCGTGGCGGTCCTGGTGGTGGTATGTTTGGAGGCGGCAACATTCCGTCTGCGCAAGGATACATTCGTCCTTTCTACGGTGTTGACATTGCAATTCGGAAAGATTTCTTAAAGAACAACACGGCCTCACTTACACTGCAGATGAGCGATGTTTTCCGTACGCGGTTGAACAGTACGGTAACCGAATCCATTTATTTCTACCAGGAAACTGAAAGACGCCGTGATCCGCAGGTACTGCGTTTGAATTTCAACTGGCGTTTCGGGAAGTTTGACGTTTCACTCTTAAAACGTAAAAACATGAAAGGCGGCCAGGATAGCATGGAAGGCATGCAGGGTGGTCAATAGCCGGTAAGCATTTGCAAGACACAATCAACAGTTCGTGTTTTGAATGCCCTGTTTTATAATTTCATTTTCAACTTAAAGCAAAAGCAGTACTATCCAGTGCTGCTTTTTTGCTTAGATTATTTGAGTTAATTTGCCGCTTCATATTTTTAAAACCTTGCATGAAGAATATTAATTTCAACAAGATCCTACCGCATGCGATCGCTATTGGGCTTTTCTTGATCATATCTGTCGTTTATTGTTTACCTGTATTCCAGGGTTTGGTGGTTAGCCAGCATGATATGCTGGGAACCCGGGGAATGACACAACAGTCCGTCGAATTTTTTGAAAAATACGGCACCTACCCGCTTTGGACAAACAGCATGTTCGGAGGCATGCCCACCTTCCAGATCTTGTTCGGACCAAAATTAAATATTGGACTACTTGGGCTTCACAAGGTGTTTACGTTGTTTCTACCCTCTCCTGCCAGTCTCTTCTTTTTATCCTGTGTCTGCTTCTATATTCTCACCCAGGTCTTAAAATTGAAACCGGTTATTGGTGTGCTGGGCTCACTTGCCTATGGCTTTGCCTCTTACAACGCGATCATCACCGCAGTCGGTCATGTTACTAAATTCGCGGCAATGGGATATGCGCCGCTGGTATTAGCCGGGCTTGTCCTCCTGATCCAACGCAAGTACATTTGGGGATTTGCTGTTACCCTTGTTTCGTGCACCTTATTCTTTTTGCAAAACCACGTCCAGGTCGTTTACTACTTTATGTTGTTATTCGTTTGCCTGGGAATTACTTTCCTCGTCCAAACGATCCGCACGAAAGACTTCAAACATTTTACTACCGCGGCTGCATTGGCACTGGTAGCAGTTGCTTTAAGCGCTGGTTCCTTTGCCATCATCCTGCTACCGACAACAGAGTATGCGAAAGAAACCATGCGGGGTGGACGGAGTGAATTAAAGGAAGGCGTAAAAAAAGATAATCTTTCGGAAGGTGGTTTGAAAAAAGATTATGCATTTCAGTGGAGTTACGGTAAGGCAGAGACGATGACTTTTATCCTGCCAAATTTCGCAGGCAGCAGCAATGACCCCTCAGAGTTTGGTGAGGACAGCAAAGTGGTTGCAGCATTACAGGAGTCGGGCTTACCGAATGAAGGCATCAACTACTTTTATCGTTTCATGTCACCTTATTGGGGAGACCAACCAAACACAGCCGGCCCAGTTTACCTGGGTGCTA
Source organism: Ferruginibacter sp. (assembly GCA_030655145.1). Taxonomy (GTDB): domain Bacteria; phylum Bacteroidota; class Bacteroidia; order Chitinophagales; family Chitinophagaceae; genus Ferruginibacter. The sequence goes on along the minus strand of JAURWD010000177.1, from coordinate 32,893 downwards.
TCATTTGCCTGCTCGTAATAGCCGGCATGTTTTTGATTCCCGGAAAATATCTCTGCTGGCTGATACCGGGAACCATCATCGGAATAATTTTATCATGGGGAAGCAATTTTGGTTTAAACTATTTCCTGTTCGATCACCTGCCAGCCCTCAATAAATTCCGGGCACCCTCCATGGCACTGGTGTTACCACAATTTACATTCGCCCTGATGGCGACGCTTTGCCTACAACAAATTTTCTATGGTACACTTGCTAAAGATGTACTTCTCAAAAAATTAAAGTACAGTGCTGCTGCCGCAGGTGTTGTGCTCGCTTTGTTGATCGGCGTTTACTTCACGTCTTCTTTCAGCAATGAAAAAACCAGACAAAACCGGCAGATGATCACGGAGCAACTCGCTCAGTCCATGAGCCAGGGTAAAGCGCCCACAGCCGAAATAACGAACCAGGCCAATACGCTATCATCTTCTTTTAATACCGCTCTCGTAGAAGATCGTAAACGCCTTTTTGGAAATGACCTGTTGCGACTTGTGATCTTCTTTGGATTAGGAGCAGGCATCGTTTGGTTTGGTAGCCAGAAAAAAATAAGTCCAGCCATCGCGTTGGGTGCATTGGCACTTATTTCTTTTATCGACCTCATCACTGTTTCAAATCGTTACCTGAACAAAGAAAAATATGCTACACCAGAAGATTACCTGAGCGGCTTTACACCGAATGCCGCTGATCAGCAAATAAAACAAGACACCGGTTATTTCAGGGTCTTCGACCAGGCAGGCGGTGATCCATTCCAGGATTCACGGGCATCCTATTTTCACAATTCAGTTGGAGGTTACAGCCCGGCCAAACTTGGTCTTTACAACGATCTTATCGAAAGGCAATTAAGCAAAGGAAATATGGAAGTCTTCAATATGTTGAATACAAAATATTTCATTACACCAGGGCAAGGCAACCAGCCAATGGCCCAGGTAAACCCAATGGCGAACGGGCCGGTATGGTTTGTAAAAGCGATCAGGTATGTAAACAATGCCGATGAAGAAATGGTGGCCCTGGATAGCCTCAAGTCAAAAGATACAGCTGTCGCGGATAAAAGGGAACAATCTAAAATTACCGTGGCTCCACAATTTGACAGTGCAGGTACAATAAGTTTAGTCAAAAATTTGAATGATGAAATCACCTACCGCAGCAGTAGCAGGACTAACCAATTCGCTGTGTTTAGCGAGGTATATTATCCAAATGGCTGGACGGCCGAAATTGACGGCCAGCCAGCCAGTATTGTTAAGGTGAACTATGCGCTGCGTGGTCTTAGCATCCCGGCAGGTGACCATACCATCAGGTTTGTTTTTGCACCCGCTTCCTATACAACTGGCAATATGATCAGCCTGGTCTCTGGTTCTCTTTCAATCATCGCTTTGCTGGTGTGCGCCTTTCTCTTATTTCGAAAAAGAAAGAATACCTCCAGTTAGTAGGCTGCCATGGAGCTAATAAATCAATAACTATTTCGGCTGGATAAGGCGAGTGAGGTATGTGCAGGTTGATTAAAAAAACGTGAATGGATCTTTCAATTATTGTTGTCAATTACAAATCACCTGGTTTAGTGCTTGACTGCATTCGTAGCATCTATGCAGAAACCAAGTTGATTTCTTTTGAGATAATAGTTGTTGACAACGACTCAAAGGATGAAAGCGAAGAGATCATTACCACAGCCTTCCCTGCAATAACGTGGCTGCAAATGGGCTATAACAGCGGGTTTGCCCGCGCCAACAATGCAGGGATTGAAAAATCAACCGGCGATTTTATTCTCCTGTTAAATGCTGATACAATTGTACTCAACCGCGCCATTGAACAAAGCCTGTTTCTCCTAAAAAAATATCCTAGAGCGGTCGGTTGTGGAGTTCAATTACTAAATACCGATGGAAGTACGCAAATTTCCGGGGCGCATTTCATCCGCGGCGGAATGAATACGCTGTTGCCCCTGCCCTATCTCGGCCGCTTCATACGCTATCTTGGCTATCGCTTCAAAGCAACCATTCCAAGTGTTCAAACGGTAACGCATACCCTCAGTGTTGACTGGTTGGTCGGCGCCTATATCCTGGTAAGGAAAAATATCCTATCACAGACCGGGCTACTCGACCCTGATTTTTTTATGTACGCTGAAGAGATCGAATGGTGCGCCCGCCTCCGCAAACAGGGCGATTTGTTATTATTCGCGGAACCCCAAGTAAGACATATTGGTGGTGGAACCAGCGGTGACTATTATGAAACTGCCGAGAATGAAAACGGGAAAAATCTTTGGAACAAAAAAGGAAGACAGATCATTGTCTCGACCATGGTTCGCATCCGCAAGCAATTTGGAATTGGATGGTATCTCGTTATTATAGGAACATATTTACTGGAAGTGCCGATTTTTTACACCTGCTTGATATTTGACAAAATATTAAATGGCAACAAGACAAAATATAGCTGGCAAAATGCCGTTAATTACGCTGTGAACATGGGCGTGCTACTACGGTACTTTGTGAAAATACTAGTTAACAAACCATATTTTTATAAAGTGGCCTGACACATGCAGTTATCCATCATAATCATTAATTACAATACATTTATTCTTACCTGTAAGTGTATTGAGTCTGTTCTCCAAAAAGTAACAGGTGTTGATTATGAAATAATCCTGGTGGACAATGCCTCCAGCGAATGTGATCCCCAACTGTTTTCCAATAAGTTTCCCACGATTAAACTTGTAAAAAGCCCAGTAAATACGGGATTTGCCGGTGGCAACAACTTAGGCATAACTTATGCTTTGGGGGAGTACGTTTTACTATTAAACAGCGATACTGAACTGATTAATAATGCGGCTGGTATCTGCCTGGAACATAGTGTCAAACATCCTGAAGCCGGAATGGTCACTTGTCACCTCGAATACCCGGACGGGCGCATCCAGTATAATTGTCGACGTTTTAGGACAATTGGGTGGGAACTGTTGGAACTTGTTCCGCTTTACCGGCTGTTGCCGAAAGCAAAGCGGGAAATGCTGATGTTGCATCATTATTTTGATCACCAGCGTTTTGCTAAAGTAGATTGGGTTTGGGGAACCTTTATGATGTTTCCCCGGAAAATTTTAGCCCAGTTACCTGGACAGAAACTGGCGGAAGATTTTTTTATGTATTGTGAAGATGTGCTTTGGTGCTGGCAATTTGGTCGGCTGGGTTACGAAGTTCACTTTTTGCCGGAAGCGAAAGTAATGCATGTGCACAAGGGCAGTACAAGCAAAGAGAAGCTAAAGAGAACAACGCTGACTTCGATTAAAAACCATGCGAAATTCATGAAAAAATTTTATCCTGACTTCAGATGGTATATTTTCGCAGCAATTTTTTATACAAAACAGTACGGAGCGCTGTGGATGAAGGCATTTTGAAATAAATATTAATAATAAACCATAAGAATGAAAACAGCTTTAATTACAGGGATCACGGGACAGGATGGTGCCTATTTAGCGGAACTCCTTTTGAAAAAAGGGTACAATGTGCATGGCATCAAGCGGAGAAGTTCACTGATCAACACCGACAGGATCGATCATCTTTTTAATGACAAAAGCCTTTCTGATCGCTTTCAACTCCATTACGGTGACCTGACAGATGCCTCAAGCCTGCTGCGGATTATTCAACAAACGCAACCAGATGAAATATATAATCTCGCTGCACAGAGTCATGTGCAGGTAAGTTTTGAAACTCCTGAGTACACTGCCAACTCTGATGGTATCGGGGTATTGCGTATCCTGGAAGCTATTCGAATCCTGGGCCTCGAAAAAAAGACAAAATTTTACCAGGCGTCAACGTCTGAATTATATGGATTGGTGCAGGAAGTTCCGCAAAAAGAAACTACTCCTTTTTATCCCCGCTCTCCATATGGTGTTGCTAAATTATATGGATTTTGGATCACTGTAAACTATCGGGAGGCTTATGAAATGTATGCCGTAAATGGTATTCTTTTCAACCATGAAAGTCCGTTAAGAGGTGAGACCTTTGTTACCAGGAAGATCACCATGGCGGTGGCAAAGATTGTGACTGGCCAGGAAGACATACTACGTTTAGGTAACCTGGAAGCAAAAAGAGATTGGGGTCATGCAAAAGATTATGTTGAAGGCATGTGGCTGATGATGCAACAGGAAGTTCCGGAAGATTTCGTTTTAGCAACTGGAATTACAACAACTGTAAGAGATTTTGTAAAAATGTCCTTTGCTGAAGCCGGAGTTGAATTAGAATTTAGCGGCGAAGGCATCGATGAAAAAGCTGTTGTAAAAAGTTGTTCCAACGCCGCTTATCAACTTCCCATTGGTAAACAAGTGGTTGGTATCCACCCACGTTATTTCCGCCCCACAGAAGTTGACCTGTTGATCGGTGATGCAACAAAAGCAAACACGAAGCTCGGCTGGCAGCCAAAGTATGATCTACCAATGCTGGTAAAAGAGATGATGGAGGTTGATTTGAAAGCGCTGCAATTAACAGGATAATTTACAGAACTGGTTTTTGATACATCCTTTTGAATAAGAGGAATGAAGTCCTTAAAAAATTATTTATCAATCCTCATTGCTAACTGCAATGAGGATTTTTTTGTGAAAAAGATGTGCCAGCAAGGAAACCTTTATCTGAGTAATAATGAATATTTTTAGCAGACAATTTAATCCTTACTGCAATGAAAACGCTTTTATGTATTTTCTGGAGCCTCATGCTCTGTGACTCCAGTTTCTCCCAAAACATTGGAATCGGCACGACAACCCCCCTAGCCCAGTTTCATACGACCGGTTCGGTTTTGTTTGGGGGGCTGACGAACAACAACACTTATAGTAAAGTATTGGTTCAAGATAATACCGGTCTTTTGCATTGGCGTGAAGCATCAAGTATTGTGACACCTTATGCCTGGTTGTTAACCGGCAATGCTACTACTAATCCCGCGCTGAATTTTTTGGGCACAACAGATGACACAAGGTTCGTCATTAAAACTAATTCAATGGAGCGCATTAATATTTTAGGAAATGGGAATATTGGTATCAACATAGCAAACCCTGCCATGAAACTGGATATTTACAGTGAGACTGATAACACACACTTACGCGTCTCAGGTAAATCACCCGCCATCGTCTTTGCCGACGGCACCAATACTCCCACTTCTTTCAATTCGGGAGACATTGGAATAGCGACTTTCTCCTCCGCATTTGTGCCTACTTCAAAAGTGGGTGATATGGTCATCAGGAATTATGGTACCGGCCCCCGTTTGTCTGGAGTCAGCAGACCTTGTCTTTGCATCCGGGCGCAATTATACTACCGGCAATAACAACGGATTTGAGATTATGCGCTTAACCCAGGTGAACAATAAGGGTCGGGTAGGCATCGGCGTTACTGTTCCACTCGCCCAGTTGCATACGAATGCCGATGTTATGTTTACTGGCATTACCAATAATAATTCCCTAAGCAATGTGCTTGTACAAGACAATGCTGGCCAGATCTTTTGGCGAGCTGCTTCAACCCTTTCAACTTCAAACAACTGGTCGTTGGGCGGAAACAGTTCCACTGATCCACTCACTCAGTTCCTCGGCACGAATGACAACACAAGCCTTGTAATAAAAACAAATGCAACTGAGCGAATGACAATCACTGCAAACGGAAATATTGGCCTCAATAATAATAACCCTATTTTCAAACTGGAAATTGCCAGCGCTACCCAAAATAATCACCTGCGTCTCTCGGGGAATTCACCCGCCATCGTCCTCGTGGACGGCAACAATACGCCTACACAATTCAATGCCGGTGATTTGGGCATAGCCACATTTCCAACAGCCTTTGTGCCAACCTCCAAAGTTGGTGACCTGGTGTTGAGGAATTATGGCAATGGGGCGGTTTCCTCAGGTGCTTCCTCAGACCTGGTTTTAGCCGCTGGCCGAAACTACAGCAGCGGCAATAATAACAGTGTTGAAATCATGCGCCTCTCGCAGGTTGCAGGAAAGGGAAAAGTAGGCATCGGCACAACAGCGCCGACTGCTCAGTTACATACTACGGACTCCATCCGATTTGAAAATCTTCCAAATGGCACTGGCACTTATTTAGTGATTGATGCCGATGGTTATATTTGGAAAAGCACAACTACAGCACCGGCAAAAATGGCTTCTAGTGGCCCAGCCCCAATAGAAAAGAGTCAAATGGAAATTCTGCTCCTGGAGGTTGCGAAACTCAGAAGCGAATTAGAGGAGATCAAAGCAAAATTACTGGCAGGCCAAACACTGTAACCTATTAAAGTCTCCAGCGGCTAGCTTTTTTTTGATGCAGGTCCGGAGACAGACAGGAAAAGGAAACAAATACTCATAAAAAGTTTTGACAGGACCCCGATCTTCAAAAGCCTAGGAGGAATAAAACTTTGAAAGCTGATCATTTTGATCAATTTTATATCAATTGGTCCTTTGAAGAAGGGCTCTATGTCTGCAACTGAGCTTATGTTGAACCTCCTGTAAATTCTCCAGAAGTAGTCAAAAGCGACAATATTTCCAAGCATGCCGATTCCCTCTTTTTCAATCAAAATATGATTCTCATACATCTGAACCGCGAGGTTCATGTAGGTATAATTGGTAACCTGTAGCTCATTAATGCCCACAGTTATCAAAATTTGCGAGATGTGCCTGACCTGGATTTTATTCTTTAACAGTTCGATGTAGTAGGCAAAATCTACAATGTATTTTAATCGCTTGTCGTAAACCAGGGATACGCACCTGCTAATAAGGATACAACTGGGATTGCCGAAATAATTCCTCCGAAGCATGTGATAGGGAGAAAGCTTTAAAAACATCAGATCGAACCAATTGCACCTGATGACTTTCCTTGACTTATTTTCAAAATCCTCAAAAACAAAATCACCAAAAAAAAACTTCCGCAACGGGATTCTTTATGATCGCGTCAGCGAAAAACTGGAGACTATATATGGATGTAAAATAATCGTCATCATGCATGATCTTTATCCAATCACCCGTGGCTTTTCTTATACCTTCATTCCAATTTTCAGGTGTTCCAAGCACGGGATCATTCTTGAAGTAAACCAGCTTAAAATCCGGATTGTATTCGACTAAAAACTTCCTTACTGTATCGTCGGGGCTATCGTCTGTAACTATCACTTCAAAATCCTTGAATGTTTGCACATTTATGGAATCCAGGAGTTGCTTGAGATCTTTAATTCGTTTGTACGCAGGAATACAGATCGATATAAGTGCAGCCGTATTCATCGTCTATTACCGTTGAATAACTGTTTGAAAAAAAACATTGGTAAATTAGGCCAGGTGTCTGGAAGTTTATAAACGGTAGTGAAATATAGCCAGGACAATTTGTTGAGCAAGTGAATGTTTTCATGCTTCAAACGAATCAACCAATTGCGTACAATGATCTTGTTAAATTTACGGGTTTCAGACTTGGTATCAGTCGTCCTAAACGGCAGTTGATGTTTCATTTTCTCGTGCCAGGTCAAAGTGTACTTGATCCATTCATCTCCATAATTTCCACCTTCGGTAAAATGCACCATATCGATTCGAAAAGTGACGGCAACTTTATATTGTTGCGCAACTTTAAAGGAAAAATCAATATCATATAAATGAAAACCTGTCAGCATTTGCTCATCAAATTGGATTTTTTCCCAAACGTTTTTTGGACAACACATAAACACACCATCGATTACTGCAACCTCCTGTAATTGCTTTGCAGGATCAGGGTTTAAATATATCTGGGTCTGTTTCCCCGTTTTGTCTTGATGTTCAATATTGCAACAATCCAGCTCCCGAATCCCGGTAAACCACCCTGAGGGCAATTCGCTTTTATATTTACTACCGCCGATGCCAATCAAACCCAATTGGTCATCAAGCTCAAACTCCCGGATAAGTTTCTTGCCCCAATCCTTCGTTTTAAAAAGTACATCTTCGTGCACAAAACAACAGATATCATATCGTGCTGCCTGGGCTGCCTCGTTGTATACCTGCGTAATGCTCTTTTTTTCAAGCATATTATCTTTCACAATTGCCTCCCAGGCAGTCCCTATTGTTTCATTAATATTGCTTAATACCTGTTCACAGAGTTTTTTATTGATTGAACAGATAATAACGGAGATCATAAATAAGCTGGTGAATGGTATATTATAGATTTTGCTCTACTTTAATTTGACTTGCAATTCTTTACTCGATTGATCAGCAATGCATGCGACACCTGACTTCACATCAAAGGGTGGTGTCATCTTTCTTTTTTCAATTACCAACATGCTATCGTAATAGTGTAAACTGTGGGTACTTCTCGTAAAATGGTCAACCGAAATCTTTGGTGAATGCCAGGCATGAATTTTATCAATAAAATTTTTACTGAATTCTATAAATGACCTCTTCTTCTTATATCCTCCGCCAAAACTCTTCCAATACGAGGTATGCAGATCTTCACAAATATAGATTCCATCATCAGCAACATGGTCAAACAAGTACTTCAATGTATTTACCTGCTGTTTCATTGTGTGCCCGCCATCATCAATCAAAACGTCAACCTTTGGAATAGTGCGTTTGATCGTTTCTAAAAATTGCTCATCTTCCTGCGACCCGATGAATATCTGGACATTCTCATTTTCAAGTTTTTTACATTCGGGGTTTATGTCAATTCCATAAACGAACGCATTTCCCTTGAAGTAGAAATCCCACATTTGGAGAGAGCCTCCATGACAAACACCAATTTCTAAAATATTAATTTTCCTATCCTTCAAATGCTTCAGGTGACGATCATAAATTTCAAAGTAATGGTTCCACTTGTGAATCAGGCGATGCTCTTCGTTTTTAAAAAAATGTTCTAATTCGTTCATAATTGAAGTGGTTTACAACTTAATTATGGCTAGGGTTAAGGGACTAATTCCGAAAGCAAAATATGTTTAGCTGAACATCATAATCTGTGTTTGGATTTTTCACGCGATCAAAAGGGGTTGGATAAATCGGAGCAGCCTCCTTAATATAAAAATTCAATCCGGCGTTCTTGATGATCTCAATCATTCTTGCCAATTCAACGTTCTGGCTGAAAGTTCCATGATATTCCAGGAACATATTCTTTACAAAATGAAGCTGTTCTGCAATATCTTCTAACACAACATATTCGGCACCTTCAATATCTATTTTTAAAAAATCGACATCTCTATCAATAAAATCTTTTAACCGAAGAGCGGAAACCTTAATTGTGTTTTCATTTGCACTGGTTTCAACTTTACTTCCCATAGAACTTTCATTGGAAAAAAGTAGCGTTGTGTTTTCGCTCCAGACGGCGGCTTTGTGTAGCTCAACATTCGAATAACCGAATGATCCAATGTTCTTTTGCAACAAATTGAAATTTGTTTCATCCGGTTCAAAGGCTATGATCTTCGCATCTGGAAACTGTGTTTTCAGGTAAACGATACTCATGCCAATATTTGCTCCGCAGTCAAGAATATAAGCACCCTGCTGAAGTTTTTGCCGATAAATATTTTCGACGAAAATTTCTTTTAATCCGTGTAATAATTCTGTGGCACTATAAAAATAAAAATCGTGGTTAAATAATTTGTGACTTCTGATTTTACCTGGAGGAAGATGTTTGTAATATTTGATTTTTGCCCAGCTCATATTCAATCCCCTGTATGGATTTTCAAGAGCGGACTGTACTTTTTTTTGTACACCTACCTGAATGTTTTTTATAAAGCTGTTCTTTGACATGTTATCAGACATATATTCTTAGGATTTACCACCCGAGCTATTTAAGGTGTTACAACTGCAGTTTCAATTTTTTTCAAAAATGCATTTAGACCTCGTTTTTTGTTTTCGGTAAGATCATAATTGATAAACTCTGTATAATATTTTTTTAGATCATAACTGGCCGGGGTATTCGCCTCAACGATCTTATCGAGTTGAGTTAAACTATATTCATTAACTGCGTCGAAATCATGGATAAAGTCAAGAGCTAATTTTTTGTTACTGATCCAGGCCGCAAAAACGAAAGGGAGACCAGTAAATTGTTTCCAGGCAAGTCCAAGATCATATCGATAAGTCGAAATGTTTGTTTGTTCCATTGCCCGGTCTCCAATTACAACAGCAGCGGTATTACCGGTTATCTGGTCTCGAAAGTTGTGAGCACCATTACTTATCTCAGGATCGATTTTCCAAAACTCCTTCATGAGCACCTGTGCAAGCTTCACAGAGGTCCGGCTTTGATAATCAAGTAAAACAGTTTTAATTTGCTCCAGGGGCACTTCACTAAAAAGAGCAACACTTGCAACCTCACCGTCGCAGCCTATACAATGACTTCCGACGATATGATATTCTTCTAATTCGGGAATAATGGCTACGGGAACCAGGCCAATATCAATTTCATTTTTCAATAAAGCTTGAGCAATGTTTGAAGGATAATCCATAACCAACTCTACCCGATCGCTCATCATGCCTTTTTCAAACCCATAAATAAGTGGCTTTGTATTTAAATAGCTCACGGCACCAACCCTAACTTTTCGATTACTCATTTAAAAAAATTTCAGTTCACTGCGCTTCTTTCAACACTCTTCAGAATCAACATAATCACGTGGAGTGAGCGCTACCACAATATTTTTCTTTACAATCGCTTTAGTCTAATTTTGTGCGCAAAATTACAACTTCAACATGGAATTAAACCAACTTACTGCTGTATCACCTATTGACGGACGTTATCGTAAACAACTCGAACACCTGGCCAATTATTTCAGTGAGTTTGCATTAATCAGGTACAGGGTGATGGTGGAGGTTGAATATTTTCTTTTTCTAGGTGAGAAAAAATTTTTTAAAGTCCCTGCTCCGGTCAGGAAGTATTTGCTTGGCGTTGTAGCGAATTTTTCTATTGGCGATGCCACCGTTATCAAGGAAACTGAAAAAACTACCAATCACGACGTGAAGGCGGTTGAATATTTTTTAAAAGCGGCGCTGGATAAATGTGCGGCCGGAGATTTAAAAGAATGGGTGCATTTTGGTTTAACCTCCCAGGATATCAATAACACCGCCATTCCGCTTACCTGGAAACATGCGATAGAGCACGATTACCTTCCTGCAATTCTTAATCTCCAAGCAAACCTTTTACAACTCGCAAAGTCCTGGCAGAATATCCCCATGCTTGCCCGCACCCATGGCCAGGCTGCATCTCCAACGAGACTGGGAAAGGAAATTTTGGTATTCGTCGAACGTCTGGAGAATCAAATACAATTGTTTAGCTATATCCCATTTACAGCAAAGTTTGGCGGCGCCACAGGGAACTTCAACGCTCACCATGTAGCCTACCCGAAATACGACTGGGTAAAATTTGCCAATGAATTTATTGAAACAAAACTTGGCTTGCAAAGGCAACAATACACCACTCAGATCGAACATTACGATACGCTTGCCGCCCATTTCGATGCCATCAAACGCATTAATACCATCTTCCTTGATTTTTGCCGGGACATTTGGTCGTATGTGAGTTCTGATTATTTCAAGCAAAAAACGATCAAGGGCGAGATTGGCAGCAGTGCGATGCCACATAAAGTGAACCCGATTGATTTTGAAAATGCAGAAGGAAACCTGGGTATAGCGAACGCTGTGTTTGAACACTTGTCAGCAAAATTGCCAGTTTCTAGACTGCAGAGAGATCTTACAGATAGCACCGTACTCCGAAATATCGGGATGCCCCTCGCCCACACTATTCTTTCCATCAAGTCGATCGAAAAAGGATTAAACAAGCTTGTGTTAAATGAGTCGAAGCTGAAGGCTGACCTCGACAATAACTGGGTTATTATTGCAGAAGCCATTCAAACTGTTTTAAGGCGGGAACGTTTTCCTAATCCTTATGAAGCTTTGAAAGAATTAACCCGGGGGAAAGTGGCCATCGATAAGAAAGCGATTCACAATTTTATCAATGGTTTAAAGGTCTCACCGCAAGTAAAAAAGGAACTTAAGCAGATTACTCCGCACAACTATACTGGCGTTTAGATATTATCCCTTATTTTTATTTCCTACCGTACTGCTATGAAGAAAATTTTCTTTATCAGCCTGTTCTTATTTAGAATTGGCTATACCCAAACTACATCTATAAGTGGGGTCATTAATTCCTATACTCCTGTTATCTCGCTGGATATCTGTCAAAACAAAATTTTAGTTGAAGACGGCTCATCTTTTAAAATCGGTGACACCGTTTTAATCATTCAAATGAAAGGTGCTGTTATCGACACGTCAAGTACTGCTGCGTTTGGCTCGGTGCTGAACTACAAAAATGCCGGCAACTACGAATTTAACTATGTAAAAGGCCTGGCAGGCAATATTATCCAATTGCTTAATACGCTTACGAGGAATTATGATATTGGTTTCGGCAAAGTCCAATTGGTAAGGGTACCTTATTTCATCAATGCAAAAGTTGCTGCCCCTCTCACTTCACTGCCGTGGGACGGAAGTAAAGGTGGTATCCTTGCGCTAAACATTCGGGATTCGCTGGTACTTGAAAACAACATTGATGTTACAGGAAAAGGTTTTTCTGGCGGGAAAGTTGAAAATACTCGTTACAACAGTTCAAATTGTTTTGTCAATGGTTACTTCTTCCCCACTACGTCGAACCAGATCGCCTCACCCCGGGGCGAATCTATCACGACGGTAGGCAGTGATAAAGCATTAGGAAAAGGTGCGCTGGCTTCTGGCGGCGGCGGCGGACTCGATCACAATTCAGGCGGGGGCGGAGGTGCGAATATATCCGATGGCGGTTTTGGAGGATACCAGCTACTTGACTGTGGTAGCTCCCCCTTCGATAACCGGGGAATTGGAGGAAAAGGATTAATTACCGATGGAACAATAAACAAAATATTTCTAGGTGGTGGCGGCGGTGCGGGACACTGTAACAATGGTTTTTACAATAATGCCGAAAATTCAAACTTCAGTGGGGCCAACGGCGGTGGAATAATTAGCATCCAGGCGAAATTTTTAAAAGGTAATGGATATGCCATTATATCAAATGGAGATAGTGCTTACAACCCTGTGTTTACAGATGCATTGGGGCACGACGGAAAAGGAGGCGGAGGAGCCGGGGGAACCATACTAATCACGACAGGATCCTATATAGGAAATGTAAGCATCAGCAGCAAGGGAGGAACGGGAGCTGATCTATGGACAGATGCATTCTTTTCAAAAGTTGGGCCCGGTGGCGGTGGGGCCGGGGGACTCGTCTGGATGAGTCAACCCCTCCCAGTTGCAAATGTAAACGTTTCAATGGCTGGCGGTTTAAATGGTATCGTTCAATACGCTAATGATCCATGGGGAGCAATGCCAGGCAAACCTGGTGTTATTTTGTACAACCTAAAAATGCCGGTTGACACCAGCCTTTTTCCACTCAACATTGATTCCTTATCAATCAAAGACAGTGCAATTTCCTGCCAGCAGTTCGATTTTAAGGGACTTGCCATAACCCGCAACTTCCCTATTGCCAAATGGAGCTGGAATTTTGGAGATAACAGCGTCGCCAACACGCAAAACACCAGCCACTCTTACACTCCAGCCGGCTTGTATGATGTAAAACTTATTGTCACGGATGCCAACGGATGTGTCGATAGTACAGGTAAAACTATTAATAGTACCGGCGCCGGCAGCACTGACTTCAATTACAAACAGGATATCTGTAATCCTTTTGCTGTCCAATTTTTTCCCCTGGGCAACTCTTCAGCAACAAATTATTGGTCATTCGGAGACGGCAGTATCACGACTGGTAACGACTCCCCTACCCACGTCTACACGTCACCGGGATCATACCTTGTGAAATACTTTGCCGGTAATAGTGCTTGTAGTGACACTATCTCCAAGACAATTTTGATAAATGTAGCGGTGGCTAATATTATCACAACAAGCGATACAACAATATGCTTCAATTCAACGAAGCAACTGAGATCAGTGGGCGCGCTACAATATTGCTGGTCACCCTCCACTTATTTGAGTGACCCGAAAGCATCAAGCCCCACCACTTCTACACCAGAAGACATTACCTATTTCCTTACAGCCGAGATCCCTGGGGTCAACCTGATTACGAACGGAAATTTCACCAGCGGGAACACGGCTTTTACGTCTCAATATTCATTCGCAGCTAACAATACCACAGAAGGAGAATATTTCGTCGGCGCCAATCCGCAGACCTGGAACGCCAGCTTAAGCGCCTGCACGGATCATACTACCGGTAACGGCAACATGATACTTGTTAATGGCGCTCCTGGTGCCGATGTAAATGTGTGGACCCAAACCGTAGCTGTAACGCCCAATACCAACTACGCTTTTTCAACCTGGATACAAGCACTCTTTCCACCAAACCCTGCCGAATTAAGTTTTTCGATCAACGGAGGTAACCTCGGCACGCTGATCACTGCTGCGCTACCCACCTGTACCTGGAAGCAATTTTACACCACCTGGAACTCCGGCAACAACACCACTGCCACCATCGCCATCGTTAATAAAAACACACTGGTCCAGGGGAATGATTTCGCCCTGGATGATATTGAGTTTTCCGCTGTGTTGATCAAAAGAGATAGCGTTAAAATAACTGTGGAAAAACCAACTGTAAAGGCTTCCGCTGATACAAGTACCTGTTCGGGCCAGCCTGTTCAAATAAGTGCGTCAGGAGCTGGTACATATTCCTGGTCTCCAGCAGCGGGGTTGAACAATTCATCTTCCCCAAACCCGATCGCGACTCTAACTGCCAGTACCCAATACGTTGTGTCGGGCACCAGTATCAATGGGTGCACCGCCAAAGACACGGTGAACGTTTCGCTCAAGCCCTCACCGGTGGTGACTAAATCCAAGGACACGACTATTTGTAACAACAGCCAGGTTCAACTAATTGCCTCTGGAGGATCCAGCTACTCCTGGACACCGATTGCTTCGTTGGACAATGCGACTATTGCAAACCCGGTGGCGACACCAACCGCTAATACAATCTATAAATTAGTGATAACAGGAACGAATAGTTGCACCACAACTGATTCCGTGAAAATCTCCCTGCGCCCTAAACCCGTGTTTAGTATATCTCCATCAATGGCCGCTTGTGCTAATAGCAGCGTTAGCCTGAATGCAACAGGTGGAACGTCGTATTTCTGGAGCCCCACAGCCTCTTTAAGTGACTCCACTGTCAGCACACCTGTAAGCGTCACTAACACGACGACAACCTATACAGTAAAAATTAAAGACAGCTTTTGTAATGATTCAACGAGTTTGTCGACAACAGTTACGATTTCTCCAGCCCCTACGATCACTGCTGGCAAATCAAACGATATTGACTGCAGCACCGCAAGCGCAGAACTTACCGCGACAGGGGCAGATAATTATGTCTGGAGCCCATCTACCGGATTGAACAATAGTACGATCTCCAACCCAACGGTCACGATCAATGCTTCGCAACAATACCTGGTAACGGGCACGGATATACTGACCAATTGTACGGGAATCGATACCATAACGGTTTTTGCCAGTTATGTAACGCCGACGGCGCTGTACATTCCCAATGCGTTTACGCCAAATGGAGACGGGAAAAATGATTGTTTCAGAATCGGGAATTTTAACCTGGGCGGTTCGGTTGACTTCTCAATTTATGACCGGGAAGGAAACAGGGTATTTCACGCTTTGAATTCAAACGCATGCTGGGATGGAACTTTCAAAGGGCAACCGATGAAACAAGCGAACTATGTTTATTATATCAAAACATATTCAGACTGCGGTAATTACACGCGGAAAGGGAATGTTTTATTGTTGCGTTAAGCCCTCATTGAAACCAATCCTGGTAGTAACACCTTTTTAATAATCACCAGCAGTTATTTGTGAATTTCACTGGTAAAGTGAAATTCAATGTCAGGATTGTTTTGTCGCTCGGTGTTTAAGAACCATTCGCTTTGAGCGAGGTATACGAGATGGCCATCTTTATCCTCGGCGATATTTGATTGTTTAAATCGAATAAAGTCTTCCAGCTTTTTAGGATCCTTGCTCGTTAGCCAACAAGCTTTAAAAAACGGCAGGTTATTCATCTGAACCGATGCGCCATATTCCTGGAGCAGTCGATATTGAATCACTTCAAACTGAAGTTCACCCACACAACCAATGATCTTTTTCGTGCCGCCAAACTGCGTAAACAATTGAGCTACACCCTCATCCGTCAACTGAAGAAGCCCCTTCTCCAACTGCTTGGTTTTCATTGGATCTTTGTTCTGTACTTCTTTAAAAATTTCTGGTGAGAATGAAGGTATGCCGGTAAAATAAAATTTTTCACCCTCTGTAAGCGTATCCCCTATTTTGAAATTCCCCGTATCAAACAAACCGACAACGTCACCCGGGTAGGCATCTTCGATCACTTCTTTCTGGCGGGCTAAAAAGCTGTATGGATTACTGAAACGGAAATCGCGTTCGAGGCGAACATGGTTGTAATATTTATTGCGTTCGAATCTACCGCTGCAAACGCGTAAAAAAGCGATCCTGTCCCGGTGTTTAGGATCCAGGTTCGCGTGAATTTTAAAAATAAAGCCGCTGAACTTATCCTCTTCCGGTGTCACGTCTCTTTCGGTAGTAGGGCGTGGGCGTGGCGTTGGTGCAATGCGAATAAAGGTATCCAGCATTTCTTTCACGCCGAAGTTGTTGACGGCGCTACCGAAGAACACGGGTGCCGTTTGACCACTTAAATAATCCTCTACTTCCAGCGGGCCGTATACCCCATCAATTAACTCAACGTCCTCCCGCAGGGTGGCTGCGTCCTTCTCCCCGACTTTTGCATCCAGCACCGCCGAATCCAGGTCAGTGATCTGTACCACGTCTTCGTCGTTCGCCTTCGTACCGGCTGTAAAAAGCACAAGGCTTTTTTCGTGGATATCATACACTCCTTTAAAATCCTTACCACTATTGATAGGAACGGTCATCGGGTGCAACTGGATCTTCAGTTCTTTCTCTATCTCTTCCAACAAATCAAAACGATTCTTTCCGTCTCGGTCCATCTTGTTGATAAATACGATCACGGGCGTATTGCGCATGGCAATTACTTCCATGAGGCGACGGGTTTGAGCTTCAACCCCATTTACACTATCGATCACCAGTACGACACTGTCCACCGCGGTGAGTGTGCGGTAAGTATCTTCCGCAAAGTCCTTGTGACCGGGCGTATCCAGGAGGTTGATAAGATGTCCATCATACTCAAAGGTCATCACACTGGTCGCGACACTGATACCACGCTGGCGCTCGATCTCCATAAAATCGGAGGTAGCGTGCTTTTTTATCTTATTACTTTTTACAGCGCCTGCCGTTTGAATGGCGCCACCGAAAAGGAGAAATTTTTCTGTTAAGGTCGTTTTACCCGCATCCGGGTGGGAAATAATTGCAAATGTCTTCCGCTTATTGATTTCGTTGATGTACTTCATGTTGTAGTTGGTGGTACGGGACGAGATTATAGTCCAACCCTACCCAAATGGCGGCAAAGGTAAGGCTTGACCTGCTTTAATTCAAAGCCAGCTTAAAGGATCTTTCCAGGTCGTAAACCGAAACTTAGGAAGGAGGAAACAAGGGAAAGAGTGCATTTTCGGCGTTAGGCCGCAACCCTTTGTAAAACGATCTTACACGGTACAATGGAAGTTACCACCACATGATGTGGCATGTGCAGCGGAATGGAGAGAAAATTTCCGGGTGCCAGGGAGTGCACTTCATCCCCAATCGTAATATCGCAGGTGCCTTCCACAATGAGGAATTTTTCGTACTCATGATCATGCACTTCCTGCGGAGCCATTTCCTTAACCCACACTATCGCAGTGAGTACATGGGGAGCATAACCAATTATTTTTGCGTGAATATTGTCGAAATCATCCGGCGAGATGAGGTCGGGCCGATCAAGCCATTGGGAATAGTCGGCTACAATTGAATTTTCATTGAGTTGTGGCGGAAAAGAAGGCAGTTCACCATTTTTCATGCGCTCGGTATAGTCGATTGAAGCCAGTAACATCGGCTTTACGATCGGGTCCGGCGCCACTTCGTTTGCAAATGCAAACATTTCCAGTGCTTCGCTGATAGATGCAATTTCATCCCGGATCTCAACTGAAGCAACGGCCATTGCTTCCACGAGGTTTGACTCTTCCCTGGAAGCACTGCCCATCACATAGGCTTCCAGGATCCCTGACTCGATAAATTGATGAACATTTTCCATGATAAGTTTCTCAACCAAACAATTCGTAAACGACAACATCGGATAAAAATTAAAATTAGCAAAGATTGTTCAATTCGAAGATTTTAACCTGTGCAACACCGGTAAATCGATCGCTTTGTTGGAACTTCGATTTTTTTCCTGCATACATACTGTTTTTTGTCTCCCTTGGATTTAAAAGACTAAAAATGACAGGTTTGCAACAGAAGATCAATGCAAAAACTGGCTAGGGTTAAAAGCCGACCGGGTGCTTTTTTTCTAAAAATCTTTAACAATCCCACATTGAACCAATAACGAGTAGCTACATACATACATCAAAGCATTAATCAACCAACAAATGAAAAAATTTTTTATTCCCCTCCTCGCCATCATTTCCTTATACAGTTGCGGCCCATCAGGCAACAGCGAAAAAAAAGACGCTGCCACAAGTAGCGCCCTTTCCGGAAACTTATTTCCCGATACAACCTGGACCGAGCGTGTCGTTAAGTCAAAGGAAGAATGGAAAAAAATCCTGACGTCAGAACAGTTTTACATCACCCGGGAACAGGGAACGGAAAAGCCCTATTCGAGCGAATACAATGACAACAAGGAAACGGGCATTTATTATTGTGTGAGCTGTAAGAATCCTTTGTTTAGCTCTGCGACAAAATTTGAATCAGGTACCGGCTGGCCAAGTTATTTTGCGCCCTACTCTTCCAAAAGCGTTACTGTGGCAACAGACAATACCGAGGGTATGAGCCGTGATGAGATTGCTTGTCAGCGCTGTGGTGCACACCTCGGCCATGTTTTTAATGATGGGCCTAAACCAACCGGCCTGCGCTACTGCATGGACGGTGCAGCCTTATTATTTCAGAAAGAAGCGCTGGATACCAAGATCGCAAAGGCCAGGTTTGCTTCGGGCTGCTTCTGGTGTGTTGAAGCTGTTTTTGAAAGTGTTCCCGGCGTTCGGGAAGCTATCTCTGGATATGCCGGTGGCGAAAAGGAAAATCCAACTTATGAAGAAGTCGGCGGAGGTCGCACCGGCCATGCTGAATCTGTCGAAGTCTGGTATGACTCAAATAAAGTGAGCTACCCGGATCTGTTGAAAGTGTATTTTGCTTCGCAAGATCCCACCCAGGTTAATGGCCAGGGGCCGGATCATGGTCCCGCTTACCGGTCGCTCGTTTTTTACAACAACGAATCGGAAAAAAAATCTGCTGAAGACTATATAGCCTCCCTAAACAACTCAAAAAAATATGATAAGCCCATTGCTGCGCAGGTGGTGCCCTTTGTGAAATTCTGGCCGGCGGAAGAATACCATCAAAATTATGTCCGCATCAACCCTGGCGATCGTTATGTTCAAATGGAGTCGCTGCCTCGGTTGCGCAGGGCACAAAAAGCACTTCCGGATTTGATCAAACAAGAAAAGTTTCCCGTGGGGAAATAGCAATGCGTTTGACGTTGAAAAACTGTGATAGCAATTCAGTTCCGCCGTATTCGTAATAACATTCAAACAAAAAAAATCCCGCAACGTTTGCGGGATTTTTTTTAATCAATATTTTATTCTACTTCCAGGCCCCAGCTTTTGCCTTTCTCTGTGGCGGGCAAACCATCTTTGATCCATTTTGCCGGTTGCGCATCCTTCAGATAGTAATCAAAAAATTGGCTCAGCCTGATGGAAAGGTCCTTGCGATTTTTGCGCTCAATAAGATTGTGTGCTTCTCCATTGTATTGAAGTAACCACACTTTTTTATTCAAGCGACGGAGGGCTGTGAAAAATTCAATTCCCTGGTACCAGGGTACAGCGTCATCTGCATCATTGTGCGTCATTAACAGCGGGGTTTTAATTTTATCTGCTTCAAACAACGGTGAATTTTTTATGTACAGATCCGGACGTTGCCAAAGTGTGGCGCCGATTCGACTCTGCGACTTCTCGTATTGAAACTGGCGGTTAATGCCCGCACCCCAGCGAATTCCTCCGTAGGCGCTTGTCATATTGGCAACAGGCGCACCGGCTCCCGCCGCCCTGAACATATTTGTTTTGGTGATCAGGTAGGCGATCTGGTAACCTCCCCAGCTTTGCCCTTGCAGTGCCATCCGAGTGCTGTCCACGAACGGCATTTTCGCCAGGAATTTCGCCGCACTGACCACGCTGTTGTAGGCACTTTGACCTGGCTCGCCTGTTTTATAATAAATATTAGGGTCAAACACCAGGTAGCCATTGCTCACAAACAAAGGCACATTGATGATAGAGGCACTTGGGGCAGGCGCCCGGTAATTGTAAAGATTATCGGAATTTCTTTCGTAAAAATAAAAGATGATCGGGTACTTTTTCTTCGGATCGAAATTGGCAGGTTTGTACAACATCCCTTCGCTCATTTTGCCGTCAAACATTTTCCATTTTACCAGTTCCACGGTTAACCAATTGTAATCTTTTTGCTGGCTGGCGATATCAGTTAGTTGCCGCATTGACTTCATATCTGGTGAAGCGAACAATTCATTTGCATCAATATTTGAGCGTTGTACAATAAATGCGTCCGCGGTTTTCGCTTTCAGCGGATTATTGAATGCATAGGGCCCCATCTGCAACAACACAGGATCACCAATCTCACTTACATTCTTTGTAAAAAAGCCTGCATACTTGGTTAGTTTATTGAAGCCACGTAAGAGCACCGTTTCGTTCTTGTTCACAAACCGTTTTTCAAGATCCAGTATTACATAATCCAGGCTCACCTTGTTTTTACGGCCATATCCATTGGTGATGTTTTTCGGCTGTTCGTTACCGGTAGGATCAACCTTCCAGATATCGTATTCATCATTGATTAAAAAATAAGCGTCATCCTCAATCCAACCCGAAGCACCCACTGCAGAGGGATAGTCCGGCATATCATTTTCCGTATCATACAAAGGAACTTTCAGATTTTTTGTGATATTCCTGGTTTCTCCTGTGTTGACTTCATAAGTAAAATAATTTTTCTGCGCAGGATCATACCAATAGATGAATTTGCCTTTGGGAGATGCTTGCATGAATGAGAGCACATCTTTATTAACCAGCGTCCTTTTTCCGTCGAGCGTGCTGATGATGTATGCCGAACGTGTGCCCCTGCCCGTCCACTGTGCTGCAATGCGGCCTCCTTTAGTTGAGGATGCAAGCACATAATCTGCGTTCCCTTCATCAACCAATATAACACTCTCCGCGTTCTCGTCGCCTAGCTGCACCAGTTTACCAGAACCTGGTTGAATCACTGCGGTATAATTTCTTTTTTGTTCGGCGCTAAGCTGCTTTAATTGTTGCGGCTGCAGGTAGTCATCATTGTAATGCCACACATCTAAACGGGCCAGTTCAAAGTCCACAAGCGTTGTATCCTTCGGCGCCTTGATAGCCGCGGTTCCAAAGAATATTTTCTTTCCATCCTTACTAAAAACAACGGTTCCGTCTTCACTAACGGAAGTGCCTAATCGCATACCAACGGTATTTTTGTCGGCTAATAAAGTGGCGTTGTCTTGCCCGGCCATGTAGTACCAGAGCTTGTAAAATTTTTGCAACGATTTGGAACTACTATCACGCTCAGCCAGGAAGGCAACCTGGTTGCCCGTTTCATCAAACTGGTAGCCTTTGCAATCGTTACACCCTTGCATCAAAGTATCTGTGCGGCCCGACATCACATGATGCAAGAGCACCATTGCTTTTGTTGTAGTATCCTTGGGATTCTTCGAAGTTTCCAGTAGCAGGCGCGTGCCTGCTTTATCAAAATAAAACTCGTTTACAAATTTGAAACGTACTTCAGTGGCATCGCTCGTTTTCCGCAACACGAGCTCAGAGCCTTCAGTAGACCCGCCACTCGCGGCTGCGTCGTCTCCCTCAGCATCCAGGTCAAAAATGGTTTCGTCTTTGCCGAGTTTCAAAATTTCCTTCGCAGCTTTCTGGCTTGCCAGTAAAACTTCTTCCCGCTCAACCTTGCCTTTTACAGAATCGATCGATCTGCGAATAACAGAGTCGGCGAGTTTAACCAGCAGGTCAATCTTTGCTTTCACTGAATCGGGAAGTTGCTTTCTTTTACTCGAGTCCGACAAAGGCTTTTCAAACTGGTAGGCCACCCACCCTGCGCCTTCTTCCGGCAGTTTGAAACTTTTTATCCGCGGGATACGAATGATGCTATCCCGCCCAAGCTCTACAATGCCCAGGCTGTCTTTCTGCATTTCATCCGGTTTCTTTTTCTTAATCCTTGCCTGGCGGGTTTCTTTGTAAACAGGTTTGATTTTGAAGTAAACAAAACGACTGTCTTCGCTGATCACTGCGCTGTTTCCCCGCGGAATTACTTTTTTATACTTTGTTGTAATATTTTGAATCACCAGTTCGCCATCACCTTCCTGGGGATTTACGGAGTAGACAATATAATTCCCGTCATTACTAATTATTCGTTCGCTGAGACTTTTCCAACCGTCATAGACAGAATGATCCAACGGCTTTTTATTTTGAGAAAAGGATTGAAAAACTGTAAGCAAGAGCAGCGGTAAGAAAACTCTCTTCATAAATTTTTGTGGTTTAACTAAAGTTATATAATTCGGGCTAATGCAGTTGATGCGGGTCCAAGAAATGTAGCACAGTTGTAAAAGGTATATTGCTATTCATCGGCAAGAAATCCCCATTCTTGTTTTAAGGTGGCCCGATGATCTGCTGGTAATTGCGGTTCGGCATACTGACCTGCGGCCACTTTCTGCCGAAAGGCTTCATATAGGGATACAGCACAGGCAACCGAAATGTTGAGTGATTTAATGATCCCTACCTGGGGGATGATGAAGTTACCATCTGCCATAGCGATGATCTCATCACTTACGCCACTGTGTTCATTTCCAAAAACCAGCGCTACCGGCTCCGTAAGTTTTAAATCATACAAACCAACCGCGTCGGTACTCAGATGCGTGGTATAAACTTTCGCAAAGTGTTTTCTTAATTCCTGGAAGCAGGCAACAGGATCTGTAAACTGGTGAATGGTGAGCCATTTGGCGGCACTCGAGGAACTTTTTGCGCCCCATTTTTTATGTGGAGGAATCTTATTATTCAAAATATAAATATCCTGGATGCCTACCGCATCGCAGGTACGCATAACCGCAGATATGTTATGAGGATCGAATACGTTTTCCAGCACTACAGTGAGGCCGGGCTGGCGATGGTTAAGTACTGTTGTCAGTCGATGATTTCGTTCAGGGGTCATAGGTGAAAATGAGCGTCAAAATTAAGGGTTTTGAAAATGCAGCATCGCACAACTGCAGCCTTTGACCAAGGAGAACATGAATAGGCCAGGGCTTGTAGTAATTTGTGGGTGATCGATCGCACATCCTTTTATCACTATTTTCAGGGATGCACCAAATCATTCCTTATTTTTAAATCAAAATAAATTTCATGAAGCACATAAGTTTTTTCGTAGCAGCGGCCTGTTTGCTCGGTGCCTGCAATAATCCTGATAAACCCGTTTCAAAAGGGGATGTCCTGGCCTTGCATGTTGACACAACCGTAAAGCCTGGCGACGATATATTTATGTTTGCGAATGGTGGCTGGATAAAGGCCAATCCAATACCGGGGGAAGAAAGTAGTTGGGGTATCGGGAATCTTGTTGTGGAAGAGAATACCGCACGCCTGCGGGAACTGAGCGAGAAGGCGGCCGCAGAAAAGGCCGCTAAAGGAACAGCCTCCCAAAAAATCGGCGACTTTTGGCAAACTGCCATGGATACCACAAAGATCGAGGCAGACGGACTTAAACCTTTACAACCTTACCTGGATAAGATCGCCGCGATAAACGACTTGAAATCCTTGCAATCAACCTTCGCTGAATTTGACCAGATGGGTGTGAATGGCCCGATCAATTTTGGTGTAAGCCAGGATGCAAAAAACAGCGAACTAAATGCGCTCCAGATGTGGCAGACAGGTCTTGGCTTGCCGGAACGGGAATACTATTTCCGCGATGATTCATCAACGGCTAATATCCGGACAGCTTACAAACAAAATATTATCAACACTCTCGGATTGATTGGAACGGATACTGCCACCGCCCAGACTGCGGCAACAAATATTATAGCCCTGGAAACTGTATTGGCAAAGGTTCATCGGAAACTGGAAGATCTCCGCGATCCTTATGCGAATTACAACAAAATGGCAATTGGTAATTTGAATAAGATCGCTCCGGATGTGGATTGGGCGGATTACATGAAGGCGAACGGTATTGGCCAAACGGATTCTGTTATCGTTGGTCAGCCAGAGTATTATACAACAGTAAGTGGCTTACTAAAATCCACGCCACTTGAAACCTGGAAGTCATTATTACAATACCGGCTTACCCGTCGCTTCTCGGAAGTTTTACCAGAGCGGTTTGGAAAAGAAGCCTTTGAATTTTCAAAATTATTTTCTGGCGCTAAGGAACGTAAGCCAAGATGGAAACGTGTGATCAGGGCTGAGGAAAATGCAATGGGAGAAGTGCTTGGCCAATTATATGTAAAAGAGTTTTTTAATGAGAAAGCCAAACAGCGTTATATAGATATGGTGGAGGCGGTCAGAGACGCCTACGCGGAAAGAATAAAAAAATTGACGTGGATGACGGATACCACGAAACAGAAAGCCCTCGCAAAACTGGCGTCAGTAAAAAAGAAAGTTGGATACCCGGATAAATGGAAGGACTTCTCTTCGATGGAAATTGGCAAGGACAGTTATCTTCAAAACGTGGTGAATGCTACAAAGTGGTGGCACAATTACGAGATCAATAAACTGGGTAAACCGGTTGATCGTGATGATTGGGAAATGACGCCTCAAACTTACAATGCCTATTACAATCCAAGTAATAACGAGATCGTTTTACCGGCAGGGATCTTTACCGTACCGGGCTACAAAGATGAAGAACTTGATGATGCTACCGTGTACGGTTATGGTGGCGCCAGCACGATCGGGCATGAGATAACCCATGGCTTTGATGATGAAGGCCGGCAGTTTGATGATAAAGGAAACCTCAAAAGCTGGTGGACAAAGGAAGACGAAACTGAATTTAAAAAAAGAGCAGAGGTGATGGTGAAACAGTTTAACATGTTCGAACCTATCCCGGGATCGCACATCAATGGAAAGGCTACCCTCGGTGAAAATATTGCTGACCTTGGTGGTATTTTAATTGGCTTGGATGCCTTCAAAAAAACAGAGCAATACAAAAAGAATGAGAAGATAGCTGGCTACACGCCTTTACAACGGTACTTCTTAGGGTATGCACTTGGCTGGATGGGCTATCCAACACAGCAAGCGCTCAAAAATCAATTGATGACGGATGTACATTCACCGGCGCAATACCGAGTAACCGGCCCCTTCGTAAATATTCCTGAATTTTACACAGCATTTGGAGTAACAACTTCAGATAAAATTTTTACGCCAGATAGTCTTCGTGTAAACATCTGGTAGGCAACGAAACAAAAGCAAGATTGAATGAGAACGGAATTAAAGAAAGAAGAAAAGATACTCCTGATCACCCGTCAGCATTGGGTAAAACTGCTGCTTCCCATCTTTGTATGGATGTTAGCGGCGGCCCTGTTGATCTGGTTGTTAGAAACGACAGGTTTACTCGTTGGACTGGTTGCAGCATTGTACCCCATGTATGAATACTTCAACTGGCGGAGTAACCTTTGGACAGTCACGAACCTTCGTGTAGTAGACGAGACCGGATTTTTCAGTCGCTATTCAAAAGAAAGTCCACTCGATAAGATCAATAATGTTGAGTACGACCAATCCGTATGGGGAAGACTGTTTGGCTATGGCAATGTTGACATCCAGACGGCGGCAGAAATGGGTGAAACCACCTATGAAATGATCCATCATCCAAAATTGCTGAAGGACACCATTACGCATGCCCAGGAAGAGTATAAAAAAATGCAAATCGCCAACCAGGCAAACCAGCTTGCCCGCGCCATTGCAGCTACGAATGTTAACAGTCTTCCTTCGCAACAATTGATTGCGGATGAACTGCACAAACTATTTGACCTGATGCAAAAAGGGGCAATTACGCAGGAAGAATACCTGGTGCAAAAGAACCGCCTGTTGCGGCATTAAATTATTTCTTGTGTCTTTTTTCCAACACATCGCTGATGTCCTGGAGCGTAAAACCTTTCGCCTGCAGCAGGATCATGTAGTGAAAAAGTAGATCAGCAGCTTCATCTTTGAATAGCTCATCATCATTATCTTTTGCTTCAATCACCAGTTCCACGGCTTCTTCGCCAACTTTCTGCGCTATCTTATTTATGCCCTTTCTGAAAAGTGAACTGGTGTATGATTCGTCTGTAGGATTTTTCTTGCGATCGGCAATTACCTGCTCAACCTGGAAAATAAAAGCTGGATTTATATTTTTTTCATTCCAGCAGGTATCAGCCCCGGTATGACAAACCGGGCCAACCGGGTTAACCTTTATCAATAGGGTGTCATTGTCACAATCAACGGCCATACTTTGCAGCTGTAAAAAATTTCCACTCTCTTCTCCTTTCGTCCAAAGCCTGTTTTTTGTTCTGCTGAAAAATGTTACCTGTTGTAATTCGTTGGTACGGGCAACGGCAGCTTCATTCATAAAACCAAGCATCAAAACCTTACCGGTTTTTGCGTCCTGCACAACAGCGGGAACAAGTCCATCCGCATATTTTTTATAATCGATCATCATGAACCTAAAATTAATTTCTTACAGGAATATGTTGTTGTTGTAGATATTTCTTCAACGCAGGAATTTCAATTTCTTTATAATGAAAAATGCTGGCTGCCAGGGCCGCGTCCGCCTTTCCTTCTTCAAACACTTCTTTGAAGTGTGCCTCGGTACCCGCGCCGCCGGAGGCGATCACTGGTACGTTAAATCTTGTGGCCAGATCAGCAGTTATATCAAGCGCAAATCCATTCTTGGTTCCATCATTATTCATAGATGTTAGCAAGATTTCGCCTGCCCCCAGTTCTACAGCATGCTTTGCCCAATCGCGGGTTTTCGTGGCGGTTTTTGTGCGCCCACCATTGAGGTAAACATACCATTCACCGTCATCCTCTTTTTTTGTATCGATCGCGAGGACGACACACTGGCTCCCAAATTCATTGCTCAACAATTTTATCAACGCGGGATCCTTGAAAGCTGCTGTATTTACCGATACTTTATCTGCACCATTTTTTAAAAGCAAGGCAACATCTTCCACGGCACTAATGCCACCGCCAACAGTGAAGGGAATATTGATCTGCTCTGCCACTCGCTTTACCAGCGCCACCAGCGTTTTCCTTTTTTCCACTGTCGCGGTGATGTCTAAAAAAACCAATTCGTCGGCACCTTGTTCGGAATAAACTACAGCGAGTTCCACCGGGTCACCTGCATCACGAATCGATTCGAAGTTGATACCTTTTACCGTTCTGCCATCGCGGATATCAAGACAGGGAATGATCCGCCTGGTTAAGCCACGCTGTACTGGGATTTTTGAATTGTCCATGATTGAATGTTATTGAAAGGCTGAGTGGTGGGGGGATATAAAAGATCAGTCGAAATAAATAAATTCCTCTCCCGTTGCTTTCAACGGGTTTAAAGGAACCTTTCGTTCATAAATCGCTTTGCCAATAATTGCGCCCGAGCATCCGATTTCCTGTAAGGCCAATACATCCTCAAGCGTAGTTACACCACCGCTGGCAATCAAACTCACTTCGGGATGTTCTGCCATGATCTGCTGGTACAGTTTTATAGATGGCCCTTGCAAAGCGCCGTCTTTAGAAATATCAGTACAAAAAATATTTGTGACACCGAGGCTTAACATCTTTCCAATGAATTCGAAAATCTTAATGCCACCGTCTTCCAGCCATCCACTGATCTTTATTTTTTCATCCAGCACATCGGCGCCTATCAAAAATTTTGAAGTACCAAACTCCATGAGCCATTCTTCCAAAATTTCCGGGTGTTTTACAGCAAGACTCCCAATGGTCACGATGTCACCTCCGGCGTTGAAAATGTTACCGACATCTGCAATGGTCTTTACTCCACCGCCAAAATCTATTACCAGGTTGGTATTTGCAGCAACGGCCTCCAATACTTTGAGGTTAACGATCTTACCTGCTTTAGCACCGTCGAGATCTACCATGTGTAAACGTTCGATCCCTGCAGCTTCAAACTGTTTGGCAACGGCTACCGGGTCGTCGTTGTAAACTACCTGTTGCGCATAATCGCCGTGGGTAAGGCGAACACATTTTCCGTTGATGATGTCGATGGCGGGGATAATGGTCATGACAGCTTGATAAAGTTTTTAAGAATGGTTTCTCCTACCGGGCCGGATTTTTCGGGGTGAAATTGAACCGCGTAAAAATTATCCTTTTGAAGGGCTGCACTATAAGGAAGAATATAATCTGTTTTCGCGATGGTTTCATTACCGAGTGATGCATAATAACTATGTACGGAGTAAACAAAGTCATTTTCCGTGAGGCTATGAAACAATGGTGATCTAAAATCGTAAATGTTGTTCCATCCAATCTGGGGCACCTTCAAATCAGTGGAGTGGAAAAGCCTCACCTGTTCATTAAAAATCCCCAGGCAAACTGTGTCGCCTTCTTCTGAATGGTTACACATTAACTGCAACCCCAGGCAAATCCCCAACACCGGTTGTTTCAAAGAATTGATCAGTTGATCAAGCTCCCGCTCACGCAAATATTTCATTGCAGGCGCCGCGTGGCCCACCCCGGGAAAGATTACTTTTTCCGCCGACCGGATCAGGGCTTCGTCATCAGTAACGATCGATTCCACACCCAGCCGCTGTAGTGCATACTGGACGCTCTGGACATTGCCGGCATTATATTGAATGATTGCTACCATTGCGGTGGTGATTGTTTAAAGTACACCTTTCGTACTCGGTAAGGCATTGTTGTTGATGTCGCGTTTCACTGCCATTTTGATGGCCTTCGCAAAACCTTTGAAGATCGATTCGATCTTATGGTGTTCGTTCTCACCTTCGGCCTTGATATTCAAATTACATTTCGCTGCATCACTGAATGATTTGAAGAAATGAAAGAACATTTCCGTTGGCATCTCACCAATTTTCTCCCGGTTGAACGTTGCATCCCACACGATCCAGTTCCGGCCGCCAAAATCAAGCGCAACCTGTGCCAGGCTGTCATCCATTGCCAGCAAAAAGCCATAACGCTCAATGCCTCTTTTGTTGCCCAACGCTTTGCCGATGGCCTCACCGAGTGCGATGCCAGTGTCCTCAATGGTATGATGCTCATCAATGTGAAGATCGCCCCTACAGGTAACCGATAGGTCAATGTTTCCATGGCGTGCGATCTGGTCCAACATATGATCAAAAAAAGCAAGCCCGGTTTGGTTGTTTGCTTTTCCTTCACCATCGAGATTTACTTCTATTGATATTTTCGTCTCGTTTGTATTACGCTCGTGCAATATTTTTCGCGGAGGTAATTTTAAGTATTCATAGATTTTCTTCCACTCGGGGCCTTCAACCACCACAACATCTTTGCGAAGATCGTCGATCGTATTGTTGATCTCGGTTGCCCCAAGTGCGGTATCGTTATTGAGCCAAAACCCTTTGCAACCCAAATTTTTCGCCAGTTGCATATCCGTTACCCGGTCACCGATAACAAATGAATTCCCGATATCAAAATCGCCGGTAAGATAGTGGGTCAACATGCCGGTACCTGGCTTCCGCGTTGGAGCATTTTCTTTCGGGAAAGTCCGGTCAATACATACTTCAGCGAAATGGATCGCTTCATTTTCAAGGCTCTTCAACACAAAATTATGTACGGGCAGAAAGGTATTTTCCGGGAAGACTTCTGTACCCAGGCCGTCCTGGTTTGTGACCATTACCAACTTAAAATCAAGTTCGGTCGCGATCATCCGGAGAAACTTAAACATGTCCGGGTAAAACTCCAGCTTTTCAAAAGAGTCGAGCTGGTAAGTTGGTGGTGCTTCTTTTATGATAACGCCATCCCGGTCAATAAAAAGTATTTTTTGCAAGCCGGCTCCGGCCTCTTTTTTATCACCTATCATCGATACAGTTGAGTTAAGCATAACGTTTTAATAAATTAATCAGTTGAAGATTTTCTTCCGGGGTACCCAATGTGATCCGCAGGCAATTTTCACACAACACATCCCTTGTCCGGTTGCGTACCACGATCTCATGTTTTGCCAGGAAATCATAGAGCCTGGTTGCATCCTTAACTTTTACGAGTAAAAAATTAGCATCACTCGTGTGTACTTTTTCCACGAAAGAAAATTTACCCAGCTCTTTTGTGAGTGCGGTCTTTTGGGTCACTACTTCTTTTATCCAGTTGTTTACCTGTTCGGTATTCGCCAACGCCTCGAGTGCGAGCTCCTGGGAAGCCTCGTTGATATTGTAGGGAGGTTTCACTTTGTTGAACAAATCGATGATCTCGAGCGAAGCGAAACATAAACCAAGGCGCAGTGCAGCCAGCCCCCAGGCTTTTGACAGCGTTTGCATTACAATTAAATTCGGGTATTCAGTCAGCTCCTGGATAAAAGTTTTCTGGCGCGAGTAATTAATATAAGCTTCATCGATCAGGATAACACCCGGAAAATTATTCAAGAGCGTTTCTACATCTGCCCTGTTCATATTATTGCCGGTTGGATTATTGGGCGAACAGATAAACAGCAACTTGGTATTCGCATCTACAGCATCAAGGATCCCCTGTACGTCCAACTGGAACTCCGATGTGAGGTTAACCTTTTTGATGCCAACGTTATTGATATTTGCACTTACCTCGTACATTCCATAAGTAGGCGGACAAATGATCACATTGTCTTTAACGGGATCGCAAAAAATACGATAGGCGAGATCGATCACCTCGTCACTACCGTTACCAACAAAAATATTTTCCGCAGGAACGCCCTTGATCTTAGCCAACTGGAATTTGAGTTGCCATTGGTATGGATCCGGGTACCGGTTAAAATTATCTTCTAATGGTGACCCATAGGCGTTTTCATTGGCATCCAGCAACACGGATGCTTTACCGGTAAATTCATGACGTGCCGAGGAATAAGGTGTGAGGTTCAAAATATTTTCCCGGACCAGGGCGATGATGTCCCGCGGACCAATGAAAGGCTGCTTGCCTGTCTGCGGGTTTGTATCCTTGTTACTCATTGTGTGGATGTTTACGAATATTGTAATACCAATGTTTTAAAATAATGCTTTGATACTTAACCTTCACTAAGTGGTTGCAATCTTACGGACACTGCATTTTTATGCGCCATTAATCCTTCGGCCTCAGCCATTGTTTCTACGGCTTTGCCGATGTTCTGCAATCCTTTTTGCGTTAGCTGTTGAAAAGTGATCTTTTTGAAAAAACTATCCAGCGAAACACCACTGTATGCTGTTGCATATCCATTGGTCGGCAACGTATGGTTTGTGCCGGAGGCATAATCTCCCACGCTTTCCGGGGAATAATGACCAAGAAAAATACTACCAGCATTTACAACCCGGTCCGATAGTTCGACCGCTGTATCAGCCGCAATGATCAAATGTTCAGCCGCATATTCATTCAAGAGGTCGAATGCAGCTGACACATCTTCCAGCACAATGAACCGACTATTGCTGAGCGCCGCCGCGGCGAAATCTCGCCTTGACAATTGATCCAATTGATGTTCAATTTCTTTCTTAACAAGATCTAAAATTTCTACCGAAGATGCTACAAGTAAGACCTGGCTATCCGGACCATGTTCGGCCTGGCTAAGCAGGTCGGCAGCAACAAATGCGGGGTTGCAGGAATTATCCGCGTAAACGGCAACCTCGCTTGGACCTGCCGGCATGTCGATCGCCATCCCTTCTTTGTTCACCAATTGTTTAGCGCAAGTAACGTATTGGTTGCCGGGCCCAAATATTTTAAACACCTGTGGAATGGTTTCGGTACCATAAGCCATCGCCCCGATCGCCTGGACACCACCAATCTTATAAATGGTTTTCAAACCGATGAGTTGGGCAACATATAAAATCACCGGGTTTACCTTTCCCTGCTTATCACACGGTGTACAAACTATGATCTCTTTACATCCTGCGATCATGGCCGGTATACCCAGCATCAATAACGTAGAGAATAGCGGTGCGGTTCCTCCCGGAATATATAATCCAACCTTTTGGACGGGAACAGACTTTCGCCAACAAACAACGCCCTCCATGGTTTCCACCTGTTTGACAGGTTCTGCCTGGGAACTATGAAACCGTTCGATGTTATTTTTCGCCACACTGATGGACTGCTTCAATTCTTCGCTTACTAACACCTCAGCCTCCACGAATTCGCTGGCACTAACTTCCAATTCTCCTAATTCAACACCATCAAATTGAGCGGCATATTTTTTTACTGCAAGATCGCCGTTCAACTTCACGTCTGAAAGTATGCCACTTACTTTGGCCTCCAGCGAAAGATTATCCAATGAAGGACGCATTAGCAACGCCTTCCATTCAGCACGACCAGGATTTATAAAAAAATGTTCCATGTATAATTTTGATTCACAGGATTGATAAATGTTAACCCTTACCCCGGCGAAGAGTTGCATTAAACAATCATCTTCTCAATTGGAATAACGATGATCCCCTCAGCTTCACACTGTTTTAGTTTTTCAATTACTTCCCAAAAATCATTTTCGTTCACCACACTCTGCACACTGCTCCAGCCTTCTTCCACCAGCGAAACCACGGTGGGACTTTTCATACCCGGA
>JAURWD010000176.1 GCA_030655145.1 Ferruginibacter sp. | reverse complement strand
GTACGGTCACTATAATGATCATTCTTCTCGATGGTATAAGTTGTAAATGCCGGCCGCGTTTCGGCTGTTGGAAGTAGCTCGGGCTTACTTTTCTGACAAGATTGCAAAAGAAGAAATAGTATGGAGGCTGCCACAAGTCTTTTCATAAATTGGATTTAAATATTGACCGGTTGCCCGGGTATAGATTACAACGCCCGGCAGCTATTTTTATTTGCACGCGGTGTTTAAATACCAAGCAAACTTGGGTCCGGCCAGACCAGATGGTGGAAGTAAATCGACTGATTTTTTGTTAAAATTAAAAGCTCCCATAACGGGAGCTTTTATCTTTTTTAGATTACAAGCAGTGAGTGCCTGAATCGTCCGACAGGCATGATATTGCTTGTTTCAAGGAAATTTAAACCTTTGGTCCTCAATGCGCCTGTTATAAAATCTGCATCAATTGATTAGTTGCATTACTTACCAGGTAAGAGTCAACAGTCGCACTGATAATTAGATTAAAAATCAAGTATCAATTTGTGAAGATGTATAAGCGCTTGTTAAGTTTTTCGCTGTCGCGTGGAACGTATTCACTGCGGTCATCTTGACAAAGGATCGATGATTTCCTGATTAAAGATGCACTGATAATTAGGAATAAAAAATGACTTAAATCAGCATTTCAAAATTTATCAGAATAAAAAGTGAGCACAAGTGATAAGGGGCATCCGAGAGAGGATCAGGCTTCTCGTTCGTAGTAGATTTTGTAGAATTTTCGGCCATCAGGATCTGTTCCACGCTCGATCAATTCTTTATTGCCATGGATGTAAATATGGAAATTTTTATCAAGCTTCAGGATACTTTTAAATACCCTCGCCTGTTGTTTGACGGCCTGGTTAGATATCTCGAAAGAGTTATCCAGATTCAACTCATGTGTAGCTGAGTATTGGTCTTTGAATTCGTTAAATTTTTCGATGACCTCACCATGCTGAAACACATCCTGCAAAAAATCTTCTTCAGCAAAATGATTATTCTTCTTGAAATAGTTAATCGATTTATTGAGGTAGTCGATCTTGTCAGCTTTTGACAGCTCGAATACTTCAGGCATTCGATCGGTCACAAACTGGCGGGCAACATCCAGGTAGTCTTTCGTGAAATGAAATTCGTCCTGGCAATTGATGAGGGTCAAAAAATCATCTGTCCAAAATTTTGCTTCCTTCGATTTGTTGGTATTATCTAATACGCAAACCGTAAGTTTTCCCGCACCAGGTGTATTGAGCACAATACATCCTTTGTCCATTTCGTTAATATTGATGCCTTTGTCAAGCTCATATTGGTAGCCCCCGTCAGCTTTATTCAACTTGATAAACGTGTCTTTTTGTTCCGACTTAAAAATCCCGAGCGCATCGACCGATTCTCCATTAAAGCTGGTACCCGTGAAGGAAGCAATAAATAATTCTCCACCACTGATGTTTGGATGATTTGACTTTTCGAAAAGAGTAATCGCCAGTTTTTCGGCAACTTCAGGGAACAACATTTTGCCGCTGAAAAAAGAATTGCAAAAAGCATTCACCTCATTAAACCCGAGTTCCGTAGCGTGATAAAAATTATAGAATTCTGCAACTTTCTGAAAAGGACTGGTAAAGAATTGCACGAAGTCCAACTCAATCGATTCAGCAAAAGAATTGAAGGTATTCGTTGAGAGGTATAGCGATTCATCCTGGTGCTTATTGCCAACGAAGTGGATGGCCAGTTGCCGGAGAGAAATATTGGATAGATCGAGCATGTTGAAAGACAAGTGGAATAAAGGAACCTTGCACCAGGAGCGAGCATTGCGCCGGGAAGATGGCGCAGCCGACTCTTTGCGTATCACACATTATTTGCGTTGCCGCGCAGTTGCTAGTGGTAAAGCAAAGCAATGCCAGCTTAACTTGCGACAATAATCCTTCTTTGAATGAAGTGGAAAAATCTGAACCGATCTGCGGGCGTAAACCTTAAAAGCGCTTACGGTCGTTATTAAAGCCACCTGGTTTGTTATAGCCGCCGGGCTTGTTGAAACCGCCGCCTGGACGACCACCTGGTGAAGGGCGACTGCCTGGAGCAGAACTTCTTTCTTCGGCCTCTTTAACTACAAGTGGCTTTTTTCCGAGTGATATATCGTTCATGCTTTCGATGGCATCCTTAGCTTCAGTACTATCTGGCATTTCAACAAATGCAAATCCTTTACTTTTCCCGGTTTCTTTATCTATTGCAACTTTCGCTGAAGTGACTGTTCCAAATTTTTCAAATATTTCTTCCAGTTCCGCATCATCAAGGTCATAGGGTAAACCTGCTACAAAAATTTTCATTTCAATTAATTTTCGTAAAAATACACAACTTATATCTCAATGTTCAATTATGCTTCACTAAAATCAATCAAATATGATAAAAGCTTGGCACATGAGTGTAAGAGGTAGTTTAGTCACCCAGTTATCCCCATGCAAGGAGAAGAGTGCTTATCAAAAACGACTTTATACTTGCCTCATCTATGTTTCCTTAAAAAAAATTGTAGTATTCGGGTCGGTTAGCCTACTGATTTCAAGATCTTTAACACCACTTCATCTACTCTACCGAATATTGAAACACCCGCTGCACCATTCTTAAGGGCCGTTTCAATGCCAGCTTTAATTTCCGCTTCGTTCTTAAAGTCAGGCAGGTAAAGGCCCGCGTACAACGGAAATTTTCCGTGGATCCCCTTTACTCCTTCGGCAACCGCATCGCCGATCCAGGATACAGGTTCTTTGTAAAAACCATGGTAGATCATTGGGCATATCCCATCCAGGTTCCAGTTTAACCAGTCCTGGCGTACAATTCTTTTCGCGACTTCAGGGGTTGGAAAGACAGCGGCAGTGATCGGCTTTTTAAAACTGGCGGCAACAACTGCCAGCCGGTTGACCAGGGAAGTAACAGCATCGTACCTGAACTTGCGCCAGGACAAACTTTGGTCGGGATGTTTAACCTCCAGTATATCGATGCCATGGGAATCCTTAAATTTTTTTACGCAGTCGGAACAATAGCAAAAATCATATTCCGGTAATTCCTTGTTCTGCTCAATACCATATTTCTCCCACAAGTTAACAGGCAGAATTACATCACAGAACCGCACATAGTCCAGGTGAATACCATCAATATATGGCTTCGCCAGGATCTCCTTTACATTTTGTTCGAGATACTGTGACACTCCCTCTTTTGAAGGACAAAGCCAACGATAATAATCAACATAGGGAGGATGGGTTGCGCAGGACTCACCCTTACGGTTAATCGCATACCATTCCGGGTGGGTGGAGAGCAATGATTTTTCGCCACGGTTAAGCGTCCACATCCAGCGATGGGCCTCGATTTTATGTTGCTTCGCGATGCGGAAATGCTTTTCACTATCTGCCTCAAAAAACACTCCGCGGATACCGGCATCGTACCAGGAGGCATATGTTTTAGAAAGCTGTTCTTCTGTGTCGGTAGCATGAGGATCAACCCATACCCAATGCTTCATTTTCGTTTTCTTCGGAGCAGTTTCATTTACTAAAACCGCAGCCTCAACGGTTACGTCGGGGAGCACCATCCCGCCAATGAGGGCTGATTTAAGAAATTTGCGTTTATCCATATGTGTTAGTATTTATTCTACTGGTAAAATTTTGCCGGTTTCATCAATTTTCCAACCGGTTCCGTCTGTCGCGGCAATGGTCGCGTTAAATTGGTCGCCGGTAGCATTCAGTTGTATGGTTGCTTCCAGCTCTTTTCGTTTGATGTCTGCGGGCAATTGAATCTCGTTCAATGATGCTGCATAACGTCCGAGTTTACGCCGGTACGATTGCTGCTTGTAATACAAAAGCCAGAGATAATTTTTCAGGTGTTCGTTTCCGGCTGTTGTTATCGAAGGGTTTGATGCACCCGCAGCTTTTGAGCTAAAGAAAACATGCCCCCAGCGTTCAGGGTAATGCATATTGATGACACCCTGTGGTGACCATACCCAATTGTGCTCGGGTAGCGAACGGCCTGTGCTGGAATCTACTTTCTTCACGTATCGATCGCCAACGATATCGAGGTCCCATTGTACCCTGGAAAAATTAATGCGCCAGGTTACGCCTGCAGCCGGAATGCGAAGGACTTCACTTGCATTAAGTGCCCGGAAAGGTATTGCCATCTCGACCTGCCAGCTATCGTCTTTATCGCCCGGTTTATTGAGTGTTCCTTTTAGCTGGACGGCAGACCGAAAACCAGTTGCATCCCAACCAATCCGAGCCCTTCCTCCATTGCGATACGGTCGCGGCATAAAAAGATCGAACACGGTATTGTGCGCATTTATTTCTATTTCATAATATTCGTGGGTATCGCCGTCTGGATCTATAAATATCTCGATGTCATTGTCCTGGTAAATGATCGCATCACGCTTGTGAATAGACGCCCACAGGTTGGGCTCTTCTAAATCTACCAACACGTACAAGGTGCTTGTGTCCCATAAAAGTTTAAAACGCGTTTTGTACCTGGGTGCGGTTTTGTTGGCACCTTCAATGTCAATAAAGTATTCGGACCAGTCAACCTTATTCCACGAGGCCTCCTGCGGCTTGCCATCAATTACCATCTGGTCGTTTGTGCGGAAAACGGTATAGCCGCGAGGTTTTGTAAATAAGGCTTCATGCCCTTTAAAAATATCCTGCGATGCAGCAGGGGTAAGGATTGAAAAAAAGGCCAGGGCGACCAATAGAAATTTACTTGCGCTCAAAATTTTCTGTTAACTGGTTGAAGAAATAAAATCTTAATAAGCAAGCATCGTTGTAAAAGCATCTCAGGATTTCGACCACTCGGTTTCAAGCACACTCATTTCGATCATACTCCACCATTTTTCTTTGTACCATAAAATGTCGCGGTGAATTCCTTCAGTAACGAACCCCGCCTTTTCGTAGCACCGCGTTGCCGAAACATTGGTGTCATACACCCCAAGGCTTACCCGGTGAAGTTTGAGTTCATCAAACGCAACGGCAAGGATGGCTTTCACCATTTGCTGGCAACAACCTTTGCCACGCTGCATATTCTCGCCAACCAGTACCCGGGTAACGCGGCCAGACCGATTTCCCCAACTGATACCACCGAGTGAAATGTGACCTACTACCTGTCCATCATTGTCGACAGCCTTATAAATGAATGCATCTGATTGTTGATTGACATTCGTATCCTTGACATACCAGTCCAGGCTTGATTTTGTTAGGGGAAACCGAAATAAATTCCCCGACCACATGGTCAGTAATTCCTCGTCCTTGATCCAACTAATTAACAGTTCAAAATCGTCGCTACTAAATCTTTCCAGGCGGATCATATTCCGGTTTCTTTATATTTAAAATAATGTTTGGAATTAAATGCTAAAATAAGATTTGCCCGAGTCAGACGACCTGATTGGCTGAAATAGTTTTGAAATTTTCCCGAATTAAAAATGACATATCAGTTGTTCCTGAAGTAACACCAGCTGATAATACACTTGTCTTAAAATTTAAAGATTAGTTACCCTGGCCATTCATCGTAACACACCAGTATCCATCGTCCTGCAATTGAAAATGTATTTTGACCTAACTTGGAGCAAAACTTAACACATGCGCTTTTTTCTTCTGCCCTCTCTACTCCTATTCGCCTGTAATGTTAC
>JAURWD010000175.1 GCA_030655145.1 Ferruginibacter sp. | reverse complement strand
TTACGGTGGCCAAATGGATGGCGCTTACCGAAGACAATAACGCGAGCGATTCACAGGTATTAAAAACAAGCATTAAACAGGATTGGTGGCTGCAATGGCAGGACTGGCAACAGCCAGGTAAAACTATCTTCCAGGTTCCTGCGCAAGTCCGGGCAAACCTTCGGCCCTACCAGCAAAAAGGTTTTGAGTGGATGGTGATGCTTTCGCAGGCGGGTGCCGGCGCCTGCTTGGCGGATGATATGGGGCTTGGTAAAACGCTGCAAACGATTTGCTTTCTGGCCTGGCGATATCAACACACGCCCAACGCAAAATTCCTGATCATTTGCCCGTCAAGCCTTTTATACAATTGGGAACAGGAGATTCAAAAATTTGCTCCGCACCTGGCGGCGCTCATTTACCATGGTGCCCAACGAAATTTCGAGGAGTTGGCGACAAAACCCCACCAGGTGATGCTGACAACCTATGGCACCTTGCGGTCGGACATTGAAAAGTTAGCAACCATCGCGTTTGACGTAGCGGTGATCGATGAAAGCCATAACATAAAAAATCCGGCTGCATTAATTACAAAAGCGGTAGGCCTGGTGAATGCAACTACCCGCATTGCCTTGAGTGGAACGCCGGTAATGAACAACACGTTTGACCTGTATGCGCAGTTAAATTTCCTGTTGCCAGGAATGTTTGGCAGCCGCGAATTTTTTAAAAGAGAATATGCGGACGCGATAGATCGCGACCAGGACCCGGAAAAAATCAAAGCATTGCAAAAGCTGACGGCGCCATTTATTTTGCGCCGCACGAAAGAGCAGGTGGCACCCGACCTCCCGGAAAAAATGGAAACAATTCTTTGGTGTAATATGGGTGCGGATCAAAAACAGGCGTATGAATCCATCAAAGAAAATGTTCGGTCGAGCATATTTATAGACATCAAAGAAAAAGGTCTCGGTAGCGGAAAATTAAGCGTGATAAATGGCCTCTTAAAATTGCGCCAGGTTTGCAATTCTGCATCATTGGTAAAGGATGAGGACCTGTTTACTGATGAATCCATCAAAACAGAGATCTTGGTTGAAGAACTAAAAAACATCATTCCTGGTCACAAGGCATTGGTGTTCTCGCAGTTCACTTCCATGCTTGACCTGCTCGAAATAAGCTTAACGAAAAATAATATTTCCTGGTGCCGGCTCGACGGGGCTACCCCAATTCAAAAACGGCAGGAACTGGTCAACAACTTTCAACAGGAAGGAACAGAAAGTGTATTCTTAATTAGTTTGAAAGCGGGTAATGCAGGATTAAATTTAACTACAGCGGATTATGTATTCCTGTTCGATCCCTGGTGGAACACGGCAGTTCAACAACAGGCGATAGACCGTACTCACCGCATCGGTCAAACGAAGAACGTGTTTGCTTATAAAATGATCTGCAAAGGAACCATTGAAGAAAAGATCATGGTGTTGCAACAAAGAAAAAAGAAACTGGCCGAAGAACTGATCGGTGAAGAGGAAGGATTTGTTAAATCACTAACGGAAAACGACATCGAATTCCTGTTCAGTTAATCAACACACATTTATCCTACAATAGTCCTGTGCAAAAACTCTGCAGTTTCAAATTTTATTGAAACTGCAGAGTGACAGGGTAAGCTTGTGGGGGAGGTAATTAATTATAATTTAGTGATCTCGCTTTCAGAAACATTTGTTCTTTCGATCATGCTGGTGTTCACTGAAAATGATTTTGAGTAAGTTTTTTTACCGACCACCAGTTTGAAATTCAAAGACTGATAATCTTTCTTTTCGATCTTAACTCTTTTCACAGCTGCCATATCTTTTTGATTAGCGCTGTATAAAACACCTTCGTTGCCATCTTCCACTTTGAAAGATGCACTTTCAAGAACTGGTGATTCGATCTTAACTTCAAACACAAGGTATTCAGCATCGCTTCCCAGGTATTTAACACCGAACTCATCGGCATTGGTTACTGAAGCATATGAAGTTGGGATAGCGGTTTGAGCATTGGCGGCACCGGCAATTAATACGAATGATAAGGCGGCGGCTGCGATATTTTTAATAGTTGACATGATAATGATTTTTTAATTTTTAAAGTTTAGGTTAGCTTATTACCGGCAATGATTAGTTGTTTACTGCCAGGGTAACGGGTTCAAGAATTGAAAATGATTTTGAATAAACTTTTCCGTCGATCACCAGGTTGAAATCCAGGTTCTGTTGGTAAGTTTTTTCAATTTTCATTGTCTGCACTTTGTAATTTGAGTTGATGGGAGTTGAATACAACTGGCCAGCTTCTTTATCAAAAACTTCCAGTGAAGTATGTTTTGCGTCAGCAGACTTTGTTACGATCTGGAACAAAAGATAATCTCCGTCGTTTCCAAGAAATTTAACTGTGATCGGATCTTCTACCGGGAAATTAGTGCCGGTTGAATCGATGGTTGTTGCGTTAGCAGTTGCAGATAACATTACAAAAGCTATAATTGCTGTAAAAGAATTTTTTAATGTAGACATGGTATTAATTTTTGCTGTTTAAAAATGTGCTATTCCCAATTAGAGAAATAACGGTTGCTTTTTTTCATCTGGCAGCAAATCATTCTAAACGTTTATTGTTGTTCACGGTGATAAATCACCTGGTACCGGAATCCGAAATTCTCAACATCGGACAGGATAAAAACGAAATCATTAAAAACGTATTGTGGTTTCCGTTAGCATCTTTGACCCTGGTTTGTGATTTTAAACCCGAAGGTATTCTGCTAAGACCCGCTTCTACGCTGCATTTCAAAGATTCTGTTTATTGACCTCCAAACACTGCGACCTGTTGTCTTACTTTTAAAATTTAGGTCGCAAAGAGCTTTTCAATGATCCGCTTGCGTTGTGAAGCGGATCATTACATAAGCTTAGGGGTTAACGGGTAATTTGAATTAAAGAACTGTAATGTCTTTTTCAGAAACCACTGTATTTTCAACACGGCTGGTATTGATTGAAAAAGATTTGTTGTAAGTATTTGCTCCCACAGATAGTTTAAAGTTTAACTCCTGGCTATCTCTTTTTTCGATTTTCAACTTTTGAGTTTTACCAGCTGACTTCAGGTTTTCTGCATAAAGTTCTCCTTCAGTTTTGTCAGATACACCTAGTACTGCAGATTTAGAATCAGTTGGGTTAACGGTTACTTCAAATACGAGGTAATTTTCGTCGCTACCCAGGTATTTTACTGTTAAAGGTTCTGCTGCTTTTACAGAGTAGCTTGCGTTGATGGCCTGCGCTGTGGCGGCGTTTGCAGTTAATACAAATGATGTAATTGCAACTGCGATGATTTTTGATGTTAGCGTTTTCATAATTCTCTTATTTTAATATTAGATTATACTTGTTTACTGTTGAACGCTGTTTTACGTTCCAACATGGTTAATAAAAACTGATAATGGCAGGCTGAAGGCGTTAATCCTTTTTTTGATATGGCTGGCTACGTCGGGACCTGAGTTGAGTTCAGGATGAAGTGGAGGACATTTCCGGTAAGCTAATGTGATCCACTTTACTGTGTTTTGATAACACAGGTAAATGTTTCATTTTTCATTTACGATGTAAAGGTAAAAGCGTATTTGTTACGCATTTGATCAAAAGCAAAAGCCTTTAGTGACAGTTAAATTTGTAAAAATCTCCTGAAACCCTTTGCTGTAGCGCACTTCTAAATTTTATTTTTATGATGCCCAAGAATACAAAGGCGTCCAAACATACGCACTAACAGCCTTGATTATGCGTATAATTAACATTTAGGAAACATTGAAACATCGTAAAAGCCCCTAAACACCGGCTATTTTCTTTTATTACATTTGAGTAACATAAATAAATTCCTCCATGCTTAGGCCGTTCCTCATCGCATTTGTCTTACATATCTCCTTTAGCTGCCTGGCGCAGCAAGCGGATGACATTTACTTTATCGACACACACAATGATGTATTGTCTAAACAAGTGAAATCAGGAGTTGATATATCCGTAAGCCAGCCGGGACTTGACTTTGATCTGCCGAAAGCAACAAAAGGGAATTTGCGGGCGCAAATGTTTTCCATTTGGTGTGATGAAGTGCTTGGCAAAGAGCAGGCATTTAAACATGCGACAAAAGAGATTGATTCGCTGCAATCTTTTATAAAAAGAAACCAGGAACATGTAGCATTTGTTACCAATTCGAAGGAATTAAAAAAAGCATTGCGCCATAAAAAGTTTGCCGCGTTGATCGGGGTTGAAGGCGGGCACATGATCGAAGAAAGGATGGATTACCTGGACAGTTTCATTAACCGCGGTATGAAATATCTTACGCTCACCTGGAACAATAGTACGACCTGGGCAACATCTGCAAGAGACGAGACCTTTAAGAAAGACTCATTATCACGGTTAGGGCTAAACGAAATGGGCAAGCAAATTGTCGCGAGGCTGAATGAAGCAAAGGTGATGATCGATGTTTCGCATGCGGGTGAAAAAACGGTAGAAGATGTATTAGCAATTACGACAAAGCCGATAATCGCTTCGCATAGTTGTGCCTATGCCATCAGTCCGCATCCGCGCAATTTAAAGGACTATCAATTAAAAGCGATTGCTGCTAACGGCGGTGTCGTATTCGTAAATTTTTACAGCGAATTTTTAGACAGTACTTATCTCGGTAAAAAGAATCTCTTCCTCGCGACGCATAAAGCAACACTTGATTCCTTAACGACGCAACTAGGAGATCCGTTTTTCGCGACCATCCAATTGTATAAATTATTTCCCGCTGAAGCGGAGGCAGTAAAGCCACCACTGCAGGCACTCATTCACAACATTGACTACATGGTGAAATTAATAGGCATCGACCATGTCGGCATCGGCGCCGACTTTGACGGAGCAGAATCTTTTCCGCAACAGATGAATGACGTAAGCAACTATCCCTTATTGATCGATGAACTGAGAAAGCTCGGCTATTCCACAGAGCAGATCAAAAAGATATGCCACGGAAATTTTCTGCGGGTGTTCGCCGCGATTGAAAAATAAATTTAGTGATTACGTGTATGCGTTTACGATAGTCTGTACTATTTCGCAATAAATTGCCTATGAAAGTCATCGTACAAAAGTATCAGGTCGTTTGACTTTCCCTTCTCATCAAATATTTTTTCCCATGTACTTAAAGGCTCCCAGATACAGGTTCCTTTGCCCCTGCCGCCGGGCACTTCAAAAGCAATTTTATTAACTTCTGCTTTACGGGCTGAGTACTCGACAACGATCACATCTTTATCATAACGGGTGGCCAGTTTTTGCAGGTTGCTCTCCAGGTCGCCCAGCGTACCATGCCATTTGGGATAGTAGCTCTCTCCAATAACGTCGAAGTGTACCCCACGTTTTACCATGTTATCGATAAAAAAAGCAGACTCGTCGTGCTGGCCACCAAGCGCCACATGCAACATCATTACGGCGCGGGGATCCACTGCTTTAACTGCGGCGGTGCCGGCATTCAACAAATGTGCAAGACTGTCAAGATTACTAACGCTTCCTTCCGGCCAGATGATCCCATGATTGATCTCGTTACCCACCTGCACCATATCAGGTATTGTACCCTGGTCTTTGAGTTCCTGCATCACCTGCTTCGTAAACTCGTAAACTGATTTTTTTAACTGGCTGAAGTTCTCCCCGCGCCAGGCTGCCGGTTTATATTGCTTTCCCGGATCTGCCCAGGTGTCGCTGTAGTGAAAATCAAGTAACAATTTCATCCCTGCGTCTTTCACCCGCTTCGCCATTTTTTTCGTATTTGCCAGGTCACAAAATCCTTTCTTCGGCGAGTAGCCGCTGTCGCGGGACGGATCGTTAAAAAGACGCAGGCGTACATAGTTGAACCCATGATCTTTCAGGATCTGGATAGCATCTTTTTCAACTCCCTTGTCTGAAAATTTTATTCCCTTCGCTTCCAGTTCCGGTAGAAAAGAAATGTCTGCTCCCAGCATTTTATCTACCGGCCTTGGCTTCGCGGCCTCTCCTTTTAATTGATACTGCGGATCAATACTAACGGTTGCGGCACTGCCCGGCGAAACAGTAATGATGTCTGTTGATCCCTTCCAAAGACCAGCAGCTTTAGCGTCGAAGGATATTACGCCCGGTTTATTTCCTGCCTGGATAATGACCTGGCATTTACCATTGAACAAACTACGTTGCCACAATCCGTCTGGGCATTTATCTGGTTCATGACTGCTTGGGTCGCCATTGCCAACACCTATGATCTT
This sequence comes from Ferruginibacter sp., assembly GCA_030655145.1. Lineage (GTDB taxonomy): Bacteria > Bacteroidota > Bacteroidia > Chitinophagales > Chitinophagaceae > Ferruginibacter. The sequence goes on along the minus strand of JAURWD010000175.1, from coordinate 8,084 downwards.
AGCATCGCCTTGCAGGTAAAACTTTACCATGTTATCGGCATCGGGCACTTCCCTTCCCTCCCGGTCAATGGCTGTAATATTTACGATACTCACATCCTGCCCATCAGCAAGCATAGTAGTTTTATATGGCGTCATTACGAGCTCGGCCGGCGCACCCGTTGTCTCTATTTTTTTGGTTAGCCGTTTGCCTTTTTTGTAAGCAACGGCTTCGAGCGTACCAGGTTCATATTTTATGGTCCAGTTAAGGTGACCATTACGCGGCATATCCTTCTTGCCCTGGCTTTTTCCATTTAAAAATAATTCGACATTATCGGCATTGGAATTTACCCATACCTCAATTGGCTGGCCGCGTTTGTCTCTCCAGTTCCAATGCGGAGAAATGTGTAATACATCTTTATCTGTCCACCAGGACTGGTAATAATAATAGAGGTTTTTTGGAAACCCGCATACATCCATGATCCCGAAATGTGAGCTGATATTTGGCCATTCATAGGGAGTTGGTTCACCACGATAATCAAAGCCGGTCCAGACAAATCCGCCGCTCCAAAAATCATTTTCAGCGGCTAGCTTCCACCACTCTTCCGCCCGGCTTGCCCACCAGGGTGCGGTTATATCCTGGTCGGGTACATAGCCACGAATGCTATCCTTTTCATAAATACCGCGGGTGGTAACAGTTGAACCCATCTCGGTTCCGATCAGGGCTTGCCCGGGATGATCACGATGATAATCCGCTACAGCAAACTGGCGGTAATTAAAACTGCGGACAGGAATTACTTCGTTGATGCCATTGAAAACATTTCCGAGGTCGGCCGCATAAGTGCTGGTTCTCGTCGGGTCCAATTCCACTTGTTTAGCGATCAAAGTTTGTGCGATCCTTTTTCCGAAACTATTGGTGTGTACCCAGCCCTCTTCATTTCCAATGGACCAAAGAAAAATAGATGGATGATTGCGGTCACGCCGGATAAGTCGTTCAAATTGATCAATGTATTCCGGACTGCTGTTCAATAAACGCTGTTCATCGATCACGAGCATCCCCAGGCTGTCGCAGGCTTCCAATAATTCAATATTTGGCGCGCCATGGCTTGTTCTGTAGGCGTTTACACCAAGATCTTTTAGTAGGCCAACGCGATAGTAATGCATGTAATCAGGCAGTGCACTTCCAATGCCAGCATGATCGTGGTGGTTGTTTGTTCCTTTAAGTTTTACGTGTTTGCCATTGAGAAAAAATCCCTTCGAAGCGCTTAACTCAATTGTTCTTACACCAACCCTGGTTGTTTTGGTATCTATGACCTGGTTGTTGGATTTCAAAACCGTTACCACCCGGTAGAGATAGGGATCCTCGAGCGACCAAAGCCTTGCATTGGAAAGTGACAGCTGCTGCTTTTGCGTGATGGTAGCATTAACACCGGCAGAAATAGCTTGCTCTTTCGTTTGCCCGAGCCTGTTACCATTCCGGTCCGTGATGTAGGAATAAATACTTCCGGTGGCTGCCCGCAACTGTTGATTCTCCACAGAAGTTTCTACCTGTATGGATGCATTGTTTCCTTTAACTTCGGTAGTTACAAAGACACCATTTTCTGCGAGGTGAAGGTTATTGTATTGATTCAGCCAGACATGCCGGTAGATGCCGGCGCCTTCATAAAACCAACCTTCGTACTGGGTAGCATCTGCACGCACCACCAGCACATTCTCACCACCGAATTTTATATAGTCTGTAACGTCGTAAGAAACGCCGAGATAACCGCTTTGATTATTGCCGAGATAAAATCCATTCAACCAGATCCGGGCGTCCCGAAAAATACCATCAAACTGCAATTGGAAACGACTGCCTGAATCGCCGGAGTCTACTGCAAAACGTTTATGGTACCAGCCGATGCTTGTTTCTGGAAACAGTCCGCCAACGGGCTTATAACCGTGTGAGGTTACATCCGCACTGGCCACGTTTGCGAATGGCAATTCCACGGCCCAATCATGGGGAATGTTGAGTTGGCGCCAACTGCTATCATTGAACCTGGGATCGATCGCGGTTTTTGGCGCGGCGCCGGTTTTGGAAAAGATGGTCGAGATCCCGTAGTTGAAGTCCTTATCCGGCCGCCCGGCATGACCGAAACTGAAGCGCCAGCCTGCATCTAAATTTGTTTTGCTCCGGGAAATTTGTTGCGTGAATGAATCAATACTGCTTCCCAACAGGAAGCTTAACAAGGCCAGGGAAATTATCTTCATTGGTAAGTATTTCAGCTATTGATTAATTAAAGTATGGATAGAAATAATAAGTACTCAGATCGTTACAACCGGGTGTTTTATCCTGGCAAAGATCGAAGTTAATTGGAGGACTTTTAGCTGGTGGATAATCGGGATCAAGGAAATCGTAATTGGAAATTATATCACCTTGCCCGAATCAAATTTTTATTTGAAAGCATCCAATGCACCTGTTGGTTTTCCCGAGTTGTCAAAAGCGCCCAGCGTATAGCCCTGCCAGCTATTGTACGACTGTGGTTCCCAGTAAAGGACACCGAGGCCCTTATCATTCGGCAATGATCGAACCTTCGTTATAATATCGGTGATGAAGGCTTTGCTTGCGACGGGCTGGTCCCAGCTCATACCCACTTCACAGATCATTACTTCACTATTAAACCGGGTGACCATATCATTCATGTTTGCCAGGCACTGGTTGGTGAGCGTATTCCAGTTGGATGGCGTGGGGTATAACGACATACCGATCACATCCCATTTAGCGCCATTCGATTTTAACCCATCGAAGATCCAGCGAAAAAGCGCGTTATCATAACCGTTAGAAATATGCACAATGACTTTTGCCTGCGGGAAAACCTCTTTCGACGCATCATGTCCGGCAATGATGAGTTGAGCAAAATTATTCATGTTGTCCGATGCCTGCCCTTGCGGCCATAACATTCCGTTGTTGGTCTCATTTCCTACAGAAACCCATTCAGGTGTTACCGCACTCGCCTTCAAAGCATTCAGTACTTCTTTTGTATGATTGCTTAATGAAATTTTCATCGTAGCAAAATCCTGTGTTGCCCAGGCCGGCGGCTTTCCCTGTTTTCCCGGATCTGCCCAGGTATCACTGTAATGAAAAACAATCATGATGCGCATGCCCAGGTTTTTTGCACGCACGGCTTTTTTAACCACGTCTGCCGTATTATTCCAGCCGTTGGCGGGATCTACCCATACCCTTAACCGGACAGTATTCATCCCGAGACCTTTCAGGATAGCAATGGGATCTTGCTCTACGCCGGCGGAATTATAGAATTTCCGGCCCTCAGCTTCCATTTGTGTGATCCAGCTTACATCAGCGCCTTTTACAAAATCGGTACGCAAGGGTGGAACCGGCATGTGAGGAGTTCCGGCAGAGGCGCCATTTTTCTTGCAAGCCATACAGAGACCAGAAAAGATTATAAGGCAGGTTGCAAGTATCTTAAAAATAGATAACTGTTTGGTGTGTTTCATTTCAATCGTTTTGTGCCCGTTCAGCAGCAGTGAAGCTTATTCTTCTGCCTGCTGGCAAGCTGCCGGGGGTACTGCAAAAGCATATTTAAATCAGTGGCAAGATCGCGATTATCTAAACTCAAAAACCAAAGCCCATATCGATGTGGAGAGGAAAATGGTTTGATATGTCAACGTATTAATCGAAGGGCTATCAAACAATCAACTCCTTTCTTCCATTTCGCGCCGCAGCGTAAATGGCCTCAAGTACTTTCATATCCTTGAGACCTTCTCCGCCACTGATGTGTTCGGGTAATTGTTCTCCTGCAAGAATAACCTTCGCAATTTCGTCACACTGCGTTTGTTGCTGGTTAATTGTTGGAAAATTAAGTGGCCCGTTACTCGTTCTCCCCTGGAAAGGGCCATAACTGATAGCCGGGCTCAGTTCAAAAAAACCTTCATCGGCTGAAGCAAAAAACCGATCCACACTGCATGAATAATGACTGGTAGAAGTGCCAACGGCTCCACTCGGAAATTGTAACTGCCAGGTTATGGATTCTTCTACTTCCCTGAACAACTCCTTGTTGGTTACCGGGCCAAATTGTGCAGTTACTGAAATGGGTTCCTCGCCGAGTACATAGCGGTTGCTTTGCACGCAATACACACCAAGATTCATCAGCGGACCTCCGCCGGAAAGCGCTTTCTTTAATCGCCATTCTGAAGGCTGACTTCCTTTGTACCCAAGCGATGCTTCGATCAATCTTACCTGTCCAAAAACCTTTTCTTGCCCCAATCTTTTTATCTCTTGGTGATAGGGTTCATAATGGAGGCGATAACCAAGTGCCAGTTGCACACCGGCTTTTTTGCAGGCTGCGATCATTTCCCGGCAATCACTAACGGTAATGGCCATGGGCTTTTCCACGATCACATGTTTACCGGCGGCGGCGGCGCGGATGGTGAACTCTTTATGCATTGCGTTTGGCAACACGACGTAAACAAGATCAATGTCTTTGTTCCCGGCGATCTCATCAAAGTTTTGATAGTTGTAAATGTTTTTATCCTGCAGGTTATACTTCGCCTTCCAGGCAACAGATTTGGCTGGAGTACCAGTTACGATACCGGTAAGGTTACAGTGGGTAGCCTTTTCAAGTCCTTCGGCGATATAGCCCGCATATCGCCCCAATCCAACAAGGGCAATGTTCAATTTTTTTTCGGCTCCCTGGTTTTGATTACTAAAAGGAAGCTCTATAAAAGATGGGAGGCTGGCTGAAACCGCCACACCTGCTGCTCCCATTCCTACATTCGTTAAAAATTTTTTCCTGGATATCATCGTTCTAATTTTTTTTTAAACAGCGTTCAAATGTTCTTCAAAGAAAGGCCACCTGAAAATAATAAAAGTTAAAAAGCTGTGAAGGACGGGTTTCAATATCGATGGAAGAAACATTGTCAATAATAAATAAAGTACGAAATTGGTGACAGATCGACGGTTTGGAATTTCCACGTCAATGAATAAAAATTATGGAGTACAAAGAGTTTGAAAACGAAGTCGTTATCGTTACCGGTGCAGGCCAGGGCATTGGTTTGGAGATCTGCAGGCAACTTGCAAAATCTGGTGCCTCGGTCGTTTTAAATGACGTTGACCCAGAACTCACAGCGAAGGCTTCCGCAGGCATTCACAAAGTTTACGGCAAGTGTGTCGGCATACCGGGCGATGCGGGGAGCGTTGATTTTATTAAAGGATTGGTCGCGGCCTCCGTAGAAAGATTTGGGAAACTTACTGCCGTTGTGGCCAACGCAGGCATCACCTTGTTTGGTGAGTTTTTAACTTACTCGCCTGCCGCCTTTCAACAAGTGATGCAGACAAACCTGGCGGGAAGTTTTTTCCTGGCGCAAGCCGCCGCAAAACAAATGATCAAACAGGGAGACGGGGGAAGTCTTTTATTTATGTCTTCCGTAACCGGTCACCAGGCACATAAAAATCTTGCTGCCTACGGCATGACAAAAGCAGCGTTGGAAATGCTTGCAAAAAACCTGGTGATCGAGCTTTCCTCGGAACGCATTAACGTAAACGCGATTGCACCTGGAGCAACCCTAACAGAAAGAACAAGGGAAGATGCCGGCTATGAAAAAACCTGGTCGGTCATCACACCAATGGGACGACCATCAACCACGGCCGACATTGCCCATGCAGCCATATTTTTACTTTCTGCCAAAGCCCGCCATATTACGGGCCAAAGCCTCGTCATCGACGGAGGATGGACCTCTATCAGTCCTTCCCCGTACGACCTGCCTTAACCGGTGCATAGCAACCTGGCGCAAAGCCTTTCTCACAAAAAAATTCAATGCCAATCAAATTTTCGACGATCACAAAACAAAATTGGCAAATGCGAAACATCCGGTTTTCAACTGTAGCCATTAAGAATTCCTAGCCTCCCTAGCGTGAGAAACTATAAGTCCCAAATCGTGGTTGAATTGAATTGAATCTCCTAACTCAACATTGACCTGGAGTTAGAACAACTACGCACCTATTTCACAAACCGAAAACCGGCACGTTGGAAATGGTACATTTAGTAAAGCAACTACCACGGGATTTCATAGCTTCATGCATTGTAGCTGCTATTATCATTACTTATGGAAAAATTTTTGAGATTACTTAACGAGATGGAAGAAGCCATTCCGCTTGCGGAAAAACTGTCTGAAAAAGTTTCAAAATCAAGTATCGGCTGGCACATCCAACACAACTTACTCGTGATATCCGTCATCATTGATGCCCTCAAAAGATCGGATCCATCATTATACAAATGGACATTCAGTATGCCGCGGTTATTGGTGTACACCTTTGGCAGCATTCCGCGGGGAAGAAGCAAGGCACCGAAAGTGGTGCAACCTGTAACGGACTGGAAGATCGATCAACTCAAGCAAGAAATGCGGGCAATTAAAGAAAGATATAAGGAATTGGATGCTCTGGCTCCCAATGCATTTTTTAAGCATCCATATTTCGGTCATGTAAAACTGAAGCCGGCGCGAAGATTCCTTGCCATTCACACCGAACACCACCTTAAGATCATCCGGGAAATCATCAACAAGAAATAGTTTAGCTGAACTTACAAAGTTGAAGCTGTTGCCAACCGCGCCGCATTTAATTGAAGATGTAAAACGCGTCCTTCCCGAACAATGATCCCGATCATTTCTTCGATATCCTTTGCGGATGTGCGGAAATTGACAATACAGGCCCGTAAACAATATTTCCCACGCACAACTGCATTCGATAAAAACAGTTCTCCACCCTTTTGAAGATTATTTACCAGTGCTTCATTGAGCTGATCAAGGTAGCTGACCTCGCCGCTTCCTGTTGCGGAGATGTCAGTTGGTATATAGCGCATGGTCGTAATGCTCAGGTGCTGGGTCATTGCCTCCAACTCCTCGTGTCCCTCCGCCAGGGCGTACATTTTTTTCGCTAATTCACAATCCTCGCTGATCATTTCTATGTAACCGTTTCTTCCAACCTGCTGCAGCATCAGCCAAACTTTTAAAGCCCGAAAGCCGCGTGAATTCTGGAATCCATATTCATAAAAATTTTGCGGCTTTCCTTCGGCGCTGTTCTCGAAATTGTAATATACCGGGTGCGAACTGTAGGTTTCCACCAGGTGATTGGGATCTTTCACCAGGGCACATCCTGCTTCAAGCGGACTATACAACCATTTGTGCGGATCCAACGCGATCGAATCTGCTTCACCTATGCCTGCGAATTGCGCCTGCAGGTTTGGTAATACTGCTGCCGGGATGCCGTAGGCACCATCAATGTGAAACCAACAGTTATAGCGTTTGCTTAATTCAGCAAGGGCCGTGAAATCGTCCACTGCGCCTGTACTGACATCCCCGGCAGTGCCGATGATCATCATTGGTTGGTTGCCTATTGCGAGGTCTTCTTGAATGGCCGCTTCCAGCGCCTGCGGATCGATCCTGTTGTCGGCATCGGTGTCGATCCAGTTAAGCGCATTGAGGCCTAAGCCGAAAAACACCACCGCCTTTTCTACCCAGGTGTGAGTTGCTTTAGAGCAATACACCCGCAAGCGCGGGATGCTGGCGTAGATACCTTCCTGCTTGATCTGCTTGGGCGCTTTTGCGGTGCGGCCCGCAAGAAACCCGGTGAAGTTGGCCATATTGCCGCCACTTACCAGGATGCCTCCAACCGTGGGTGGCACACCGATAAATTCTGCCAGCCACTTGACAGTTTGCTTTTCAATTTCCGTCGCGATCGGGCTCAACACCTGGGCACCGACATTCGCGTTAACGGCTGCCGCCAGCAAATCGGCCAGGGCGCCGATGGGTGCAGGTGCCCCGGTGATGTAACCAAAAAATTTTGGATGTCCATTGAAAAGAGAATGATCAAATAACAATTGAGCGGTCGCCAGCACAAGGTCCTCCGCGTTTTTACCTGATTCTGGTAAGGATTCATTGCCCAGCAATTGTTGTAATTGTTGTGGTGATTCTCCCGGGGTAATGGGTCCTGCTTCCAGCTTTTCCATAAAGCCTGCAATGGCCTCCACAAGCCGGTGTCCAATTTGCCTGAAGGTTTCCGGGGCCATTTCGATAGGGGCGTTGCGTTCGTTGGTCATGGTAATTTGACAGTGGTTTTT
>JAURWD010000163.1 GCA_030655145.1 Ferruginibacter sp. | reverse complement strand
GTGGGTCTTTATTGCATCCAGTGTCTTTAGTCCGTTCATGGCGGTCTTGTCTAGCCCATCAAGGAAATAATCAAGGACGACCAGGTCCGGCTTCAATGAAAGATTCTCCAGGCATTTTTCCCCGGAAGAAAAACTCACCAGGTCAAAGCCTTTATCTTTCATGAACTCAATTTCAAATGCCTTCCGGAACAGGTCGTCATCGTCAACACAAAAAATAATTTTTTTATTTTTTTTACTCATGAATTTTCAATTTGGGGTGATTACTACTTGTTGAATTTTTTCAACAGGTCTTGCCAGGAAGCTGGAAATATCCGCAAGCAAAGAAAATGAAAAAAGCAATTGCGATTACTGCTTACTGTTAGCTACGGGTGAAACCCATCTTTTCGAGGACCGACAATTCATGATTAAGTTCCCGGTAGATATTACCACACAACAGGTTGAGTTTTTTTAACCAGGGTTCAATTTCACCGGCTGACACTATCGAGGCATTTGCGAGTTGTTCGATCTCCTTCGCGATCTTTTCACCGTTACCCGCTTCTCCTACAATTCTAAAAGATGGCTTGATCTTATGTGCGGCAGCACGTAACAACGGCCAGTCTCCATTGGCTACCGCAACCTGCATGGTATTAATAAGTGAAGGAGTTTGATCAAGATAGATATACAGCAGGTCGACCATGAGGCCAGGGTCAGACTGTGTTTGCGTCCTGATCTTATCAAGATTTGTGAGCGGCTCATGTGTTGAATCCATGATTACGGGGGTTAGGTCGTGGGGGAAACTGCAATGCTTCTCAAATTTAGTGATCCCGGCTTTAATAAACAGGATTAGCGAAACCCAAGTTTAACCTGCTTTATTGACAAGGTTAAATTTCACTTAGTAATCCATTCACATCTAAAGGATTTGTCACCATTTCCAATGATCCGTCTGCCTTGTACGACCAGGCACTCTGTGGTTTATCCCAATAGAGTTCAACGCCATTCCCATCGGGGTCGTTCAGATAAATTGCTTCTGAAACTCCATGATCACTGGCACCGGTCAAAGGATATTTGTTTTCCAATAGTCGCTTCACCATAATCGCGAGGTCTCTGCGGGTAGGGTAAACGATGGCAGTATGATAGAGCCCCACACCGTCAACGGCAGCCCGCGGCGCGCCTTTGCTATGCCACGTATTTAAGCCGATGTGGTGATGATAGCCTCCGGCAGAAATGAAGACTGCCTGTGACCCATAACGCGTAGTAATTTCAAAACCTAATAAGTGATGATAAAATTGAAGCGACTGCTCCAGGTCAGATACTTTCAAATGCACGTGGCCTATCCTCGTTTGCGCGGGGACGGTGTATGGAGTATCCATAGCTGAAATGTATTTAAAATATTTTTGACGCGGTAACCCGAAAGAAAAGCAGCAAAGAGAAATTATTTTGCCCTCTTAGTCGGTATCATCAATAACGGAATCGAAGTATGGTTCAACACCTTTTCAGAAATGCTTCCCATTAAAATTTTGTCGAGCCCCCTCCTGCTGTGTGACCCCAGAACAATTACGTCGGCTCCTATCTCATTTGCAGTTTCCAGGATTGCGTCGGCGCAATCTCCATCACCCACAATTACCTGGATGGAGTCGTCGTTGAGGTGGCGTTTTGTTTGTTCCAGGAAATCGAGCGAGGCATCTTTGAGGGCTTGTATATCTACCAACGGAACCATGTCGGGCGAGCTGAAACCTGTATAGCCCATCACCGGTGAATAATCAAGTGATGAATAGTATAAGGCATCCGCGATGATGTGTATCAAAACAGTTTGGGCCTGGGTAGCTTTCGCTAGTTCATGACCGGCTTTTGCAATTTGTTCTGCACTTGGATCATAGTCCAGTGCAATCAGGATTTTTTTCATGTGCAGCGTATTTCACCTGCTGTTGCCAGCGAGGAATGAATAAAAGGATATAGCTCCCGGTTTACGGAAGCAACAGCAGGCGCTCAGTCTTAGCAATTATACATCGCCGCGACGAATCACTTTTAGCAAGATCGCGATGATCGCAATCACTAACAAGATATGAATGATTCCACCTGCCTGGTAACCAAGAAATCCGATCGCCCAGGCGATGATAAGAATGACGGCAATTACATACAATAAGTTTCCCATAACAACATAATTTAAGAGTTAATCAATGCAATATGTTACATACAAAACTCTGCCAACATTTTCAAGCTATTATACTGATCCTTATAATGATATCAGTTGAATTCAAATACTTCTTTCCATTTCATTTGTGAAAATAATTCTACACGAGTTTCTTTACAGCTCATAGACTTTGAAACATGTCGTTGGAACCCAGGATCTTCGTTTTACCATGAATGTTTGGGCGCATTTTAACAAGCGGGTATGCCCGGATGTTATAAATGGCAGGATTTTTATCAAACATACAATGGTGATCTTTTACGCCCGCTTCATTGCGGAAGGATTAATATTGCCGGAATTTATTATGAAGAAGCACGCAATCGGTCTGTTCAAATTCATCAAAAAAGTTGTTCTCGAGTTTTTCGATGATAATGTGCTGAAATATGGAGCGTCCTTATCCTATTACACCGTTTTCTCGCTGGCACCTATGATCATCATCATCATTGGTATATGCGGACTCATCTTCGGAAGAGATGCTGTTCAAGGACAGGTTTATGGAGAGATTAAAGACCTGGTGGGTTCAGCGGCTGCTATCCAGATACAGGATACCATTAAAAATATTCACCTCACTAAGGATACTCCTGTTGCAACCGTGGTTAGTATTGTGATACTCCTTATTGGCGGCACCGGAATTTTTGGGGAGATACAGGACTCACTGAATAGAATTTGGGGATTGAAAATAAAAGCCCGTAAAACCTGGTGGAAATTGATCTTAAGCAGGCTGCTTTCTTTCTCAATCATCATCTGCTTTGGATTCGTCCTGATGGTATCGTTGCTATTAAATGCGCTGATCGCGGTGATAGGTGACCGCCTCAATAATGTAATCTCGGGTACCGAAAAGTTTTTTATCCCATTGGTTGATCACCTCGTCACCTTTTCAATTACTACAATTTTATTCGCCGTGATTTTTAAGGTGTTGCCGGACGCCAGGATCAAATGGAAAGATGTCACTATCGGAGCATTGATCACCGCCGTGCTTTTCACAATCGGCCGGATAGCAATTGGCTTTTACCTCGGAAGAAGCAACATGGCAACCATTTACGGCGCTGCCGGATCTGTGATCATCATCATGGTGTGGGCATACTACAGTTCGGTGATCCTCTACTTAGGGGCAGAGGTCACCAAAGTTTATGCGACGCAATATGGAGGCAAAATTCAGCCAAACGATTATTCCGAATGGATCATCACTGAGCAGATCCCGGTTGCTAATGCGACCTTGAAAGAAGAAGTGTTGAAGTAAGTAACTATTTGTTTTTATCGCTCACTTCATCCTCATTCGTCGGATTAGAAAACGCAGATGCGATCTTGTGCATCAAGCTTGAAACAGGACCTTCCATTTTGTTGGTATTGTCATCCAGTGTTTCTTCATTTACCATCTCCCCCATTTTTAAAGCAGCAGGAAGGTATGGTAAGGTGTGGGTTATCTGTCCGGATAGATAATCCTTTACATCTTTGACCGAAGCATTTGGTTTTAAATTTTCCCGTGTAGTTTGAATTGCGGCCTGGGCGATATCCTGTAGTTTCTGCGATGAAATATCTTCTTGGCGATAAAAAGAATATCTGGCGATTTTTCCCAGTAACTCCTCTTTCCTGTTCCCAAAAAACTCGTTTACCCAGTCTGAGGAATCATTGCCCCGAATGATTCTTTCGGCCTGGTCGTCCTTAGCACTGTAAGCATAAAGCCCGATGATGATAGCTGGTATTGCAGCCTGGCTAAAACGGTGCTCATTCGGTGTGTGGGAATCAATCTTTACTTCTTCGGTATTAGGATCAATCTTTTGTAGTGGAGGATAATTCAGCTTTGTTTGTATTGACTCTAAGAGATTGAGTGCCATATAGAAAGAATTAAAAAAGTTATATAATACAATAGAAAAGAGCAAAACCGTGCCAATTTGGCTAAAATAAATCGCTAGCAATATAGCGTTGATTTGAAGAAAATATTAGGTAAGAAAACGCGGGGATGAGGGAGTTAATTTTTCGGGTTGTTGGTATTTATAATGAGAATGTACTATCCTTGCGTTAACCCCAAAACCAACGAATGAAAAAATTTCTTTTAATTGACGACCATGTGGTCGTTCGGGCTGGCCTTAGCACCCTACTGCAAAAAGCCTTCGAGCCGGCTGAAGTGTTTGAGGCAGCCAATGGCGAAAGCGCCCTTCAAAAACTTGCTGAACAGAAGTTTGACCTGGTTATCCTGGACATTCAAATGCCGAATACAGACGCCCAAATCCTGTTAACAGAGATCCTTCGAAAATACCCCGGATTAAAAGTCTTGATCTTCAGTATGAGCGCTGAAAGTGTACATGCAAAACGCTACCTAAAATTTGGCGCAAAGGGTTTTGTTTCAAAAGAAGCTCCGCTGGAAGATATCATTAAGGCCATAAAAATCATCTTAGAAAATAGAAGATACATCAGTGAAGCCCTGGCTTCTCATCTCGCGAATGAAGCATTCGAAACCCAAACCGACAATCCTTTCAATAAACTGTCAGCTAGAGAATTTGAGATCGCGTCTTTATTGCTTACGGGTTTAACAGTAAGCAGTATAGCGGCAAAATTTGACATCAAGGTCTCCACCGTTGGAACGCACAAAGCACGCATGTTTGAGAAACTCGGAGTGTCCAATTTACTGGAGTTGAAAGAAGTTGCGAACATCTACAATCTCTAAGTCTTCATTATCTTATCTGCAACCAGGTTGTTCCATCAGAAATAATTTCGACACTGGCATTGCCGGCAATTGCAGTTGTTGCAGTTCCTGACAATGAGGTGCAAGCTGAAAGCGTTTTCGATGAATTATGCCGGTTTACAACCAGGTAACGCCTGTTAGCGCAAGTACTCGCCGCAGGCAACGTAACACTCAAGTTGTGGACGAGGTACCAAACTGTGGCTGAATTGTCAAACGTAATCCCGGAACCAGAAGTTGACTTTACAATTTTGGTCGCCATCCCACCATTTATTTCAAAAGAGGATAGCGGCGCTGCCGTTCCAATACCAATGTTACCGTTGGAATTGAGAATGCGGAGGCGTTCCAGGCTGTTCGTGGCCAGTACAAGATCCTTCGCATCAGTCGTACCAACAAAATGTTCTGCAGCACCTAATGTGGAAGTACCATAAGTTGCAGGGGCTGCTGGTTGCGTGATGCCTGCATTCCCTGTTTTTGCCCAGGCAACAGAGGTTATGGCGGGGGTTAAGTTCAGGGCACTTGTTGCAATGCCATTAACCGTTGACGTGAGGTTAGCTCCGCTGAGAGCAATTGCATTGCTGTTAATGATGTTTACTCCAGTGCCGGCGACTCCGTTGATCGTACTGGATAAAGTATTTGCAGAGCTTTGATTACTCACTGAATTTATAATGTCAGCTGTTGCGGCAACGCCGTTTGTGGTATTGGTCAGCGTATTTACACTACTGCTCAATAAATTGGTTGTGGCACCGCTACCAGTTACCAACCCGGTCCATACCGGTGACCCGGCACTTCCCGTATTTACTTTAAACACATTATCAGTTGTATTAAAAACTAACAATCCATTTGCAGGAAGTGGAATTGCATTTTGTTGCGTAGTGGTCATCCTCGGAACTAAGAAGCCTTTGTTGGTGCTGCTAACATCCAGCATGGCACTGGTATCCGGGAGATTACCAGTTCCATTGATAGCGATATTTTGAGCAGTTGCATGGTTGACGGTCAGCAGACTCGTCAGCACCAACATCATTATGGCAATTTGATTTTTCATACCTGGGATTTTGTGGATTAGGGGAGATTGGATAGTTGGATATAAAAAGTTTTATTGGATGATCAGTTGTTGATAGGTTGCTTCATCACCGTCAAGCGTAGTTTTCAATTGGTAAATTCCGGTTGGAAGTTTTGAATGCGTTTCTATTTGCTTGTTCACCTCGCCATTGCTATAACTAAAATTACGCCGGAGCACACGCTGCCCGGAGGCGTTGAAAATTTCCACCTGGCAAACTCCGCTGTTTTGCTGAGTAACCCGCAGGTTGATGATGGTGCCAGTTACCGGGTTGGGATAAATGGTGACACCCGAGGTTGAAAGAGCTATGTTTACTTTTTCTATGTGGCTATAGGAAATGCTTCCACTGCGATCATATTTTTTTATCCTGAAATAATTTATTCCTGCCGCAGGTTTTATGTCCGTCCATGCGTAGCTGTTATGCGCATTGTTATTTCCTTGCACCTTTACTGTAAATACCTTTTCAAACCCTGTCGCAGGCATCCTTTTTTCAAGGTCATACCGGTCAATGTTTAGCTCATTTTCCACCTCCCATTGCACATCAATATTTTTTCCTTTTGCAAGGGCTCGAAAGCGTGTAATGGTAACTGGTAGAACGGTGAGATCTTGCCTGAACACGATTCTGAACCTGTTTGCCGCGGCAGAGCCGGTTTGGGGAGAGATAGAAAAGTTGATCACCGTAGCTCCGGAAAGACTGATCGCTTTTCGCGTTCCCAGGAAATTATCTTCCAGGTATCCGGTGATACCGGGCTGGTTAAGATTCTTGCTATCGATGATAAACTGGTAATCCCGTTGGGTTGTATTTGAGAGTTTGAAAAAGATCGTGTCATTGATTGAAAGCGCCGGGCGTCGCTCCGCAATAAGCGACACATTGTTCCGGACGATCATTAGATTTTCGTTGGAATTTGAAAATTTAAGGGCGTCCTCCCGGTTTATTCCAGCAGCATAGCTATCGTCAAATTCAGCCAATACGCCATCTGCCAACTTGTTGGCCCCGGTCGCATTCAGTAAATACAGGCTGGCATTTAACTGGCCTGGCTGCTGACCAGTGGGGCTTTGTGGTCTGAAAATAACATTGCTCGTGCCTGTTGATTTACTACTTTCCATGAAGGTGAGTGCGGCAGGACTTGTACTGAGTGTTTCCACAAAAAATGCCTGGCCTGATTGAATTTCTTTTGTCTGGCTACTACCCCCGATTGTTGTAGCGAAAACACCATCATTATTGAGATCATCCAACATAACATAACCGCCAACACTGTTTAGGTTTGGATCCCAAACGTAAAAGCGCTTGATCAGATTCGTCCGGCTAACAAGGTTGAAGTCGATTGGCGAAGCATATGGATTTCCAATCAATGTAAAGGCGCCTGCAACAGGCGAGGCTGTAAACACCTGGTTCCCCGTTTGGAGACTTCCGATGCTGGTAAGTACCGTCGCATTCACGGAACTCACGCTGGTATTATTCGGATCCCGGTCGCCCCGCACAAAAACAAAATAACCTGTATTATCTGCACTGCCGGTAACTCCCGCGGACAAGGGAATTTTTGTATTGATCACATTTACATACTGGCCGTTGGAATAGTTGTACGACTTCATCGACACCGCGTTCTGGGCACTGTAATCGAGCCCATTTCCAGCAACACCGCTGGCGGCCGGTCCGGTTATAAGCATCCCACTACCAGTAGCAAATACGCCATTGTTCTGCCAGGTTTTTAAAATTGTTTCGCTGCCTGTAACCGGTGCCGTTAGTAAACGCCAGGCACGTTGCGCAGCCATATATCGTTGAACATTGGTTTTGCCAATCACCTGGCTTCCCGTTGCAATGGCAGCCACACGTGCAGTGAGCGTAGCATCTGATTTAAGGGTGAGATTGCTGTCGGTGTACAACTTGCCACCAGTAACAGACAATACAGAACGCACGATGACCGGCGATTTTAAAGCAACGCCATAGGCAGATTTGATGATGGATAATTCATTGAAAGTTGTCGTAGCAGTTCCCGAGATGAATGAGTTTACCGTATCCAGATGTCCCCTGAAACTTACGGTACTATTGCCGGCGGAGAAATGCCCGTTGTTTTCGAGGGCAGCATTATTTACCACAAGAGAAACGTTGCCATTTAAAATAACCCGTCCACCTGTTCCAATCTTCATAACCTGGGCGTTTGAAGTAAGGACATTAAATAAAACCAAGCCTGCAAAAATCGCCTTGATAGAAAATTGTATGATGCCACGAAATAATTCGAGCAATGGAAAAGAAGCGTTTGGGCGGTTCATAGGTTGCGGTTTAGGTGGCGGATAATATTGGATAACCCGCATGGCTGAAAAACGACAACAAGTAGTAAGACTTCTACAAAGCCGAATTTCGACCTACTTAACGCAGGCAGATAGAGAAAATTGCATATCAATAAAAACTTTAATCTTAACGGGACTGATTATCAATAGAATCGCGACAGTAGAAAATATATCAGCAGTTGGAAACCGAAAAGTTGAAGAATCCGCTTTTTATTTTGGGCAGTGATATTCCATAGTCCGGCTTCATTTAACAGCGGTAATCAGGCGAACATGAAATCCGGAGGTCGAGTGAACCCTCATCCCATTGTCGAAATACTTCTAAAGAAAAGCAATAGTACGAGGCACCTGGTGGAAGTATTTGAGGTTGCGGCGGAAAAAGTAAAGCTCGCCGGGAGGTGGCGAGCTTTATGTGTTTTATAAAAAAGATTTCTTGAAAATGTCTTATGCCTGGGCACTTGGACCGCCAAAGGTAAACGGCACCTCAATTTGCTCCATATCCTGGATGGTGCCATTGGCAGCCTCGAATTTTTTTACATTGTCAATCATCGCTTTCATAAATCGCTTCGCATGGAAGGGAGTTAGAATGATCCTGCTTTTGACCTTGCTTTTTGGTGTACCCGGCATCACGTTTACAAAGTCGATTACGAACTCCGCATGGCTGTGTGTGATGATGGCAAGATTGGCATATTCGCCTTCTGATACTTCTTCAGAGATTTCTATATTCAGTTGGCCTGACTGTTCCGGAATGCTACTCATTGATGGTTGTTTTGACGCAAATATAAACAAAAGGAATGCCCAGCTTCCCGGAGAGGTATGCGAAAAGCCGTAATTACTAAAAAATCGTTCAATCGAATTCATACATCAGTTGCAATTTAATTTCGGTTTTGTGGCTGCCGCTTATTTCATCAAGCCCTGAGCCTATTGACGTTTTGTTGAAATAGCGGGTTTGTGCCCAGCGGAACCAAAGACCAAGCTTTTTTGATACATCGTAGTTAAAGTTGAGGTAGTACCTTAACCCCTTATCATAAAAGACCGGTACTGCTGAGCTGTAAAGAACATCATTTTCATAAGCATACAACCGGCTGTTATAGCTGTCTGTTCCAAAATATTGCAACCGCAAACTCGCCGCAAAAGGCTTCGTCATTGGCTTCACTAACGCGTCCGCATATACGAGTAGCCCTGAAGCTTCGTCCGGTCCCTTCTTGTCAAAGCTGATTAGTTCAAGTCTGCCACGAACTGTAATGGCGGGATTCAGTTTGTAGTTGGCATGCACACGGAGATTCTGCCGGCATTTTGCAATCACTGGCGTTGTATTTAATGATTCATCCCGGGAGTTTTTAGCTTTCGTTTCGCCCCGGTAGCGCAGGTACATTTCAAATCGCTTTGACCGTTTATAATTAAGCTGGAGCATGGCGTCAACGCCGGTTGAAGGTGCATCCACCAGGAATTTTACCCAGGGAAATTTATAAATATCTACGTATCCGTCCAGTCGCCAGGCGTTGGCTGGTCGAAGCGTAAGACCGGCAAAAATCCCCTTCTCATTCGTGGGATAACTGTTCTCCGTAAACGCGTTCGTATACAAAGACTGGTAAGCTTTAGAAATGCTGCGATGCAGGATACTCAGGTCAGTTTTTGCATCAAGGCTGATGATCACGCCATTGACAATGGCGGAATGAAATTTTCCGGTGACCGCGGCCTCGCCAAAGAAATGTAGATTTTTAAAACTGTAACTATAGTCAACACTGTAGTTGCCGAAATCGCGGCCAGATAAGGCGTAAAGGTTGTACAGTTCGGGAGCTTTCTTTATCGGTTCACTAAACCGGTAATGAATGGCATTGACGCCGAGTTTCAGATTTTGTACTGTGTAACTGATATTTCCCCCGGTGGAGAATTGCCCCTGGCTTCGCTTATCCGCGATCTCTGCGGCGGTGCGGTGCAAACCCGAAGTCTGCAAGGAACTGATCACCCCATTTTCAAAAAGAGTGTCAGGTACGAGGTTGCCATCAACTTTTTTCAGCGAAACAAAAACTGTCGCTTCTAACGACCCTGCCTGGATCGTGACACCAGCTCCGCGATGAAAGTTATTTTCCCCGGCTGAATTATAAGGACGTAAACCCTGCAATTGTCGTTTCACACTTGTTATTTCTGCGCCTTTTCGAAACGCGAGGCTTTGCCATTGGGTTAGGCCCTGGCCAAAGTTTACAGTGAAATCGCCGATTGCCAATGATTTGATCAAGCCGAGGCTCCGGGCAAATAAGTGGGCTGAATAAAAGTCAAACCCCATTTTTTGAACGCCTTTAAAGAATTGCTCGCCTGCATCTTTCTCTCCAAGAACTCCGTATTGAAGCAAATTTTTAAACTGGTATTTATGGCGGAAATACATTCGTTGGCGCGAACCAGGATAATGATTTGAGGATCTGCGGGCTTGCGGCAAAAAGCCTTGTTGTTCTTCAACTACTTGTGCTACCCGAACCAGTAAGGTTGAGCGTCCATTCTTCATTCGTTCACGCACACTCGCCATTAGTGGCTGCGCCAGGGACACTGTGATGTAGGGACGCAATTTTTCAATAGTGGCAAGATCTAGCCCAGGCACTGCTTGCAATTCATACAAGTGAATGAAATCTCCGAGCAGGCGGCGGTAGGAAATGATCCTTTCAATTTGCAATGGGGTCAGTATCAATAATTCTTTGAGCTGTTCACCGTCGGCAGTATTTAAATTGATTGGGTTTTTCGCAAACTGCCGCATGGCTTGTAAGAACGCATCATCTTCGATTTCTGCGTCTTCGCTTGCCTCGGTAATTGCTTCCAGTTGTTGTTCGCCAACAGTGCTAAGTGGAACTGGTTCTGGAAGTTGGGCGAACGTAATTTGTGTCGATCCGAACATGAGAGTGATGAAGAACACCAACACTATTGTTTGTCTTATTTGAGAGAAAATGCACAGGCAATTTTTAAGTTGGAAACAATTGACTCGATGCATGTGCAGAGAATGTATTTGTGAAACTGTTATTTTTTTCGCAACCCAGAGATTAGCATCAAACCCGGCGAAATGCCGAGCTGGGCATGATAACCCACGGTGACATCGAGCCTCAGATTCTTCCAGCACACACCTGCACCTGCATACCCGGATCTCGAACCTGTAGCCACACCGATCCGAAGAAAAAACTGCTGTTCAAACTGGTATTGCAACCCGGCATTTACTGCCAGCGGACAGCCTTCCTGCTGAAAAATTTCGGCAGCTACAAAAACCTGGTCCGAAGGATCATAACCGATCCCGACTTTGTAAGCGGAGGCCAGCTTTTCTTCCGCCTTCGAGAAATTTCCGCCGATGGGATTGAAGACGTGAAGCCCCACATTTAGCTTGGCGTTTAAGTGCACCATGGCTCCGATCTCGACAGTTGCTGCATGACTTCTTAGGTACCCGGGTACGCGGTAGCCACAATAGTTAAACTGTACGCCCATATCTATTTTGTTACTCAGCCGCTTAGCGTAGGCAGCGCCGACCTGGCTTTCACTGAAATTGCCAAAACCGGAATATTTTAAATTGAAACCGAAGTTGCCTTGGCCCGAAGGAATTGCCACAGCACCCGTATACAAACTTGTTGCCGCAAGCATAAACTTTCGTTCGCCGTAAACACCAAAAGAAAGCTCATCCAGCCCGGCCAGGGCCGCCTGGTTATTTGTAAAACCGAATGCATCGGGTTGCGCAGAACTATAGGCAGACAAGGCAACGTAATCGGCGGGCATCGGATACCGCAATGCCTGGGCATTCACAAATGCTGCTGCCAGGCAAATAAGGAGGGTGACGAAATATTGTCGCACGAAGAAGGTTTAACCGTTCCAATATAGACACAAAAGCCTGCCGCTTCAATGAAGAAAAGCCTCCAATTTATTAGGGTCTTAACACGGTTTTGGGTAGATGTTTAGCACTTACTTCGGCGGTTAAGTCAATTGTTGTTAATTTTGCGCCATGGAAATTTTAGATGGAAAAGTCGTCTCCCAGGCGGTAAAAGATTCGGTGAAAGAAAAAGCAGCGCAATTAAAAGAAGCAGGAAATAAAACACCACACCTCGCTGCGGTATTGGTTGGCGTTGATGGGGCAAGTGAAACCTACGTAGCAAGTAAGGTAAAAAACTGCGAAGAAGTTGGATTCAAAAGCACACTTATCAGGCTGGATGCGAACATTGAGGAAAGCGTACTGATCGAGACCATCGAAAAATTAAATGCAGATGAAGACGTGGATGGCATCCTGGTACAACTTCCGCTACCAAAACAAATCAATGAAGCTAAAATAATCGGCCTCATCGATCCGGCAAAAGATGTCGATGGTTTTCACCCAGTCAGTATCGGGAAAATGGTACAGGGACTTCCCACATTTATTCCGGCTACACCATATGGCATCATGATGATGCTGGAGCATTATAACATCGAAACAAAAGGTAAACATGCGGTGATCATTGGCAGAAGCAATATTGTCGGACGCCCCATCAGCATATTACTGAACCGAAATTCTTATCCCGGCAACTGCACCGTCACCGTTTGCCACAGCCACACGCCCAACCTGAAAGAAATTTGCCTGCAGGCAGATATCATCGTTGCAGCCCTTGGTAAGCCTGGCTTTTTAACGGCTGACATGGTTAAAGAAAATGCCGTGGTAGTAGATGTGGGTATCACCCGTGTCGCTGACAGCACCAAGAAATCCGGCTTTGCCATTAAAGGAGATGTTGACTTTGCCGGTGTAGCACCAAAGTGCAGTTACATAACCCCGGTACCCGGTGGTGTTGGATTGATGACCATCGCTGCCCTCCTGATGAATACTTACAACGCTACCCTGATAAAATCAACTCATTAATACACACGATTTTCCACCCGGCTAGAGCCGGAAAGCATGATACACACTGATTCTATAACGACGCATCAGCTCCCGGTAATGGAGCATTTTTATACCATCCAGGGCGAAGGGTTTCACCAGGGTAGAGCCGCGTATTTTATCCGCCTGGGCGGTTGTGATGTAGGTTGTGTGTGGTGTGATGTAAAGGACAGTTGGGATGTTTCAAAACATCCATTATTCGAAATAAATCACCTGGTCGACCTGGTGGCGGAAACCCCTGCCACGCTTGTAGTGATCACTGGCGGTGAACCCTTGATGCATGATCTTTCAGCGCTCACGAAGGCATTAAAAGCCCGGGGCTTTGAAACCAATATAGAAACCTCCGGTGCCTATCCATTGAGTGGTACGTTGGACTGGATATGTCTATCACCAAAAAAATTCAAAGCTCCTTTAGCTTCCGTGGTACCCTTTGCGAATGAATTAAAAGTGGTCATCTTTAACCACCACGACTTCAAATGGGCTGAACAGTATGCTGCCATGGTAGGGCCTTCGTGCAAACTATTTCTTCAACCTGAGTGGGACAAAGCAGCTGCTGTTACCCCAATGATCATCGAATACATCATGCAGCATCCGAAATGGGAGCTCTCCCTGCAGATCCACAAGTACATCAATGTACCTTAACCAGCGAAGGATATATCTTTCGTTTAATGCAATCTCGTTCGCCAGGTTCACTTTAACAGTCCCGAAATAAAACACTGGTCATTTCGTTTTACCTTTATTTCTGAAAAATAACTATGCAGCAACTCTCCCCCATGCTTCGCAGGTTTTGCCTGTTGGCGCTCGTTAGTCTCAGTTTTTTTGCAAGCAATGCACAATGGTATGATCCGGAAAAAGTAAACAAAAAGGCGGGAGAAATTTATGGGCAGGCCTACGAAGATGCACAGGCAGAAGATTATAATAAAGCAATCTCGAAAATTAACAAAGCCATTTCCCTGGAACCTCGTTTTGTTGACGCCTACCTTTCCCGTGCCGGCATTTATGCCAACCTGAAAAAATATGATTCCTCTGTGCTTGATTTCCAGAAAGCCTTACAGTTAGACTCAGTTTATTCCATCACTTACCAACTCCCTTACTCAATATCCCTCGCGGGAATGGGCCAGTTTAATAATGCCTTAAATGCTGTCAATCGTTTTTTACAATACGACAAACTAAATTCTCAAAGTCTTCGTGCAGGCAACTACCGGAAATCAGTATACGAATTTGCCCTCGACTATGAAAAAAAACATCCGGCAAATAATTATGTGTTTGCGCCAAAGAACCTTGGTGACAGCGCGAACTCAACTGCTCTTGAATACTATCCATCATTAACCATCGACGGAAAAAAATTAGTGTTTACCCGCAGGCAAAGCGGTGACGAAGACTTTTATGAGTCCGACCTTGTTGATGGAAAATGGTCTGCTGCAGTACCGCTGGGCGGGAAGGTAAACACCACCTTAAATGAAGGCGCTCAAAATATTTCGCAGGATGGCGAGTGGATCATTTTTACAGGGTGTAATTATCCGGAGGGACAAGGCAGTTGCGACCTGTACATTTCTTACAAAACGAAACAAGGCTGGAGCGAGGCTGAAAATCTTGGCCCCATTGTCAACACCGATTACTGGGAATCCTCGCCTTCTTTTTCACCAGATAAACGCGATATCTATTTCAGCAGCAACCAACCAGGCGGGTTTGGCGGAAAAGACATTTGGGTAACGCACCGCGGCGCTAATGGCAAATGGGGACGGCCCGAAAACTTGGGTCCAGAAGTAAACACCAGCGGCGACGAAAGCTGCTCGTTTATGTATGCCGATAACCAAACTTTGTTCTTCAACAGCAACGGACATAAAGGGTATGGCGAAACGGATCTGTATCTCGCAAAAAAAATAAATGACAGCACCTGGGGAAAGCCTGAAAACCTTGGCTATCCAATTAACACGATCGATGAGGAAGGTTCGTTGATTGTTGCCAGTGATGGCAAAACAGGGTACTATGCCAGTGATAAAAGAGATGGTAAGGGCGGCCTTGATCTATATAGTTTCCAGCTTCGCGAAGATATCCAGCCACCAAAAACTTTGTGGGTACGCGGACAGGTTTTTGATGCCAAAACAAAAGCGGGCTTACCCTCATCTGTCGAACTAACGGACATCAGTAGCCGCCAACGAGTCAGCCGCGTCCAAACAGATGAAAATGGAAATTACCTGACTACACTGCCGGTTGGAAAAGATTACGCTTTCAATGTTACCCGGAAAGGCTATTTATTCTTTAGTGCAAATTATGATTTGAATGATCGCGGTATCGATTCTGTTTTTACCGCAGACATCCCGTTGCAACCTATCGAATCCGGCGCTGCGATCATCCTGAAAAATATTTTCTTCGATAGCAAACAAACCGCGTTGAAATCTGAGTCGATGGTGGAGTTGAACCAGGTGATTCAATTGATGAATGAAAACCCGAAGTTGAAGATCCTCATCAGTGGGCATACCGACAATGTCGGTAAACCGCAAGACAATCTCCTACTCTCTAATGGACGGGCCCAGTCTGTCATTAATTATTTACTCGCAAGCAGGCAGATCGCTAAAGAGCGCCTGCAGTTCAAGGGCTTCGGCGAAACAAAACCAATTGCTGGGAATGATAGCGAGCAGGGACGTGCGCTTAACAGGCGGACCGAAATGAGCGTTATCAGCAATTAGTACTTTCTATGATTCTATAGGTAAAATATACAAGAATTTGCAGAAGATTTTACTGCAAAATTCTGGTTGTTTTTCTTGCTGAAAATCTATCGGAGATCAGGCCTTGGAAGGTGATGTTGGAAACGGATTACTCTATATTTGAGCAAAGGACCGTACCCATGACGAATGACCTGCTCTATCAAATTGCCCTCACACTTGTGCCGAATATCGGCGATGTTCATGCGAAGTTTCTTGTAGGTATTTATGGAGATGCCGCATCAGTTTTTAAAGCTCGCAAAAAGGAGCTGGAAGGCCTGGAAGGTATTGGGTCAACCAGGGCAGCTTGTATAAAATTATTTGATGAATTTGAGCGGGCTGAAACGGAACTTCGCTTCATTCAACAATACGGCATCATTCCACTATTTATCACGGATGAAAAGTACCCTCAACGTTTACTGAATTGTTACGACAGCCCTTCGCTCTTGTATTACCGGGGCAACGCAGATTTAAATACGGCTAAAATTATCTCCATCGTTGGTACGAGAAACCACACCGATTATGGAAGGATCTGTTGTGAAAAGTTTCTGGATGACCTGAAAGACGAAAACGTGCTGATCGTTAGCGGAATGGCGTATGGCATCGATACCATTGCACATAAGGGCGCCCTTAAAAATTCGCTGAAAACGGTTGGCGTACTTGCGCACGGGCTTGACATGATGTACCCGCCACAAAATAAATCCCTGGCAAAACAAATGCTTGAACAAGGCGGGTTGCTTACCGAATTCCAAAGTCAGTCGAAGCCAGACAAACAAAATTTTCCAAAAAGAAACAGGATCGTTGCTGGAATTGCAGACGCGATCGTCGTTATAGAAAGCGGCAAAAAGGGTGGCTCGCTCATCACTGCTGAATTAGGCAATGGCTATAACAAAGATGTGTTTGCCCTGCCTGGCAGAACAATTGATTCGAAAAGCGAAGGGTGTAATTACCTGATTCGTCAAAACAAGGCTTCACTTATCAGCAATGCGCAAGACCTCATTCAAGGAATGAATTGGAAGCCAGGCAAAAAGCAACCGCACAAAAAGCAGCGGGAACTTTTTATAGAACTAACGCCTGAAGAAAAACTTATGACAGAAATGCTACAGCAGGCGGAGCGATTGCCTATTGATGCACTTTATTTAAAATCAGGTTTAAATAGTAGCGCCGTTGCCGCCGCATTGTTGTCACTCGAGATGCAGGGACTGCTAACCTCCCTTCCCGGAAAAATGTACCAGTTGCTTTAAACTAAAAATATAGCTAATCAACCAGAACGCGTTGCCGCCAGTAAACATAAACTTCTATTACCTGCGTTGGATGCTTTTTACGCTATTATTATTGCGCCGAAAACGTTGGCTGAATTTCACCTGTTTGGGAGCAATTAATATTTCATATACCTTTGCCTATGGCAAGAATAAATAACTCCCCTGCTCAAAACAATTCAATTAATTTTTTCGGTGAAGGCTTAACGTTCGATGACGTTTTACTGATGCCGGCGTATTCTGAAGTGCTTCCCCGCGAGGTCGACATCACCACAAAACTTACCAATTCCCTCATATTAAATGTGCCCATGCTAAGTGCGGCAATGGATACTGTAACGGAAGCTGCGCTTGCCATCGCCCTTGCCAGGGAAGGCGGGCTGGGAATCTTACATAAGAACATGAGTATCGATCACCAGGCAGACCAGGTGCGGAAAGTTAAAAGAAGTGAAAACGGGCTTATTCTTGACCCGGTGACCCTTACCCCTGATGCTACCATCGGCGAAGCGATTCGAATGATGAAGGAAAATAAAATTGGCGGAATCCCGATCGTAGACGGTGCATATAAACTTGTCGGCATCCTAACAAACAGGGATATACGCCTGGAGACAAATTTTAAAGAAAAGGTGAGCACGGTGATGACGAAGGACAATCTCATTACTGCGCCTGAAGGAACGGATTTGAAGAAAGCAGAGCTGATATTTAAGAAAAATAAGATTGAAAAATTACCAGTGGTCAACAGGTCAGGAAAGCTGATCGGCCTTGTAACTTTTAGCGATATTCTCAAATTGAAATCCCACCCACACTCTGTTAAAGATTCCTTTGGTCGCCTACTGGTTGGAGCTGGCGTTGGCATTACCCGCGACACGTTGGACCGCGTTGCGGCATTACAACAGTCAGGGGTAGACGCTATTTGCCTCGACAGTGCTCATGGCCATACCAAGGGAGTCATCGACGCTCTGAAAAGTATCAAGAAAAACTTTAAGGGCGTCCAGGTGATTGCCGGAAATGTTGGGACGGGCGCTGGTGCTAAAGCCCTCGCTGATGCCGGGGCTGACGCCATTAAGGTAGGCATTGGACCGGGTTCTATTTGTACTACACGTATCGTGGCCGGCACTGGTGTTCCACAGATCACGGCAGTGATGGAGGCTGCAGCCGCACTCAAAAATCGAAATGTAGGCATCATCAGCGATGGCGGTATCCGGTACACCGGCGACATGGTGAAAGCCCTGGCAGCAGGGGCCAGTTGCGTTATGATGGGTAATGTGTTTGCCGGAACGGAAGAAAGCCCTGGTGAAACAATCATTTACGAAGGCCGTCGATTTAAACAATACCGTGGCATGGGCTCCTTAGGAGCGATGGCACAAGGCAGCAGTGACCGGTATTTCCAGGATGTTGAGGCTGATATCAAAAAATTTGTACCCGAAGGCATCGAAGGAAGAGTCGCTTTCAAAGGTCCACTGAAGGAAGTGGTTCATCAATATACGGGTGGCTTAAGAGCAGGTATGGGTTACTGCGGTGCAAATAATATCAAGGCGCTACAAGGAGCAACCTTTGTCAAAATTACAAACGCTGGTATGAGAGAAAGCCACGCACATGACATCGCCATTACCAAGGAAGCTCCTAATTATAGCAGGTAATAATCCACCCAAAAAGTTCCTCATACCTGCAAAAAACAACTAATGAGATACACGGCACGATTGACTCCGCGTAAGATGATCAACAACTTACTTCGATTTTTTATTGTTCCGTTTGTAAATAACCAGGATTGGAATTTGGGACTTCGGCGCTCAGCCAAAGTCGTTTTACTGCGCATATGCCTGCTCGTTTGCCTGGTAGTCCAGGTGTCTTCCATTTCAGCGCAAGACTCATCTCACATCAGGATCTCCCTGCTCACCTGTACACCTGGTGAAGAATTGTATTCAACCTTTGGACACACCGCTATTAGGGTTACTGATAGCAGCAGCCTCAACGATATCGTCTTTAATTACGGCACATTCAATTTTGAAGATCCCAGCTTTTACACAAAATTTATTCGCGGAAAATTATTGTACTATCTGTCCGCGGAGAAGTTTGAAGATTTTAAATATGATTACGAGGCATCCGGCCGCGGCATTACCGAACAACTGCTCAACCTGGATGCAGAAGAAAAGATCCGCATCACGGAAGCGCTTTACCTGAATATCAAACCAGAAAACAGCACTTACAAGTACGACTTCTTTTTTGACAATTGTACCACCCGGCCCAGGGATCTTTTAGTTCGGTCAAAGAAGAACGTTCCAGCGTTCAAGGCTGTGATGCCTGAAGGGACCAGGTTCCGGCAGGCGATCCATCAATACCTCGATCAAAATGGGAAACCTTGGAGCAAACTCGGGATCGACCTGCTGCTGGGATTGCCGACGGATGCAATCATGAGTGTAACGCAATCACAGTTTCTTCCCGACAACCTGATGAAAACGCTCGACAGTAGCAACGAACAACGTGAGTGGGTGGTTTCAAGTAAAGAACTATTTCCGTACACGCCGCCATCAGCGGCTCATTCTATCTTTACTCCGTTGGTTGTCTTTTCTTTAATTGCAGTCGCTATTTTCCTGCTCAGCCTTTCTGCCAACCCAAAACTTATTTTAATTTTGCAAGGCTTTGACGGACTCTTGTTCTTTTTGACCGGAGCCATCGGCGTGCTACTAATTTTTATGTGGGCGGGCACAGATCACGCTATGTGCAAGTACAATCATAATCTCCTCTGGGCCCTGCCCACTCACCTGGTAATGTCATTTTTCCTGCGATCTTCAAAGTCCTGGGTAAAAAAGTACTTTGCGATCACCGCGATCCTTGGTGTCTTGCTACTTGTGAGCTGGTTCTTTTTGCCCCAGGAATTAAACAATGCCTTTCTTCCCCTCTTGCTTTTATTGATCTATAGAAGCTATCAATACAGCTCCTCAGAAAAGAAGGCACTCAATTTGATTCATTAATTTCCATCTAAACACAAACGATGGAAAACAAATCAATCAACTACGAGAATCAATCGATTCATTATACAGCGGCAGGCGAAGGAAAACTGGTAGTGCTGCTACATGGATTTGGAGAAGATAGACAGGTTTGGAAACCCCAGGTTGATTTTTTAAAAGATAAATTTCGTTTAATCGTTCCCGATATCCCCGGGAGTGGACGCTCAAGCCTGCTGCCCAATGCGAACATCGATACATACGCCAACGTCATTAAGGAAATCGTTCAGCAGGAATTAACTAATCGCGACGGTGCCGAACCAACGTTCGCCTTTATTGGTCATAGCATGGGCGGGTATGTGGCCATCGCATTCGCCGAAAAATTTCCCGAATTACTGAACAGCCTCGGCATGGTTCATTCCTCAGTCTTCGCCGACAACCAGGAGAAAAAAGAAACAAGGGCAAAGGCGATCGATTTTATTAAAAACAATTCCGTCGAAGCTTTTCTTAAAACCAGCACGCCGGCTTTATTTACAAAGGCGTTTGCCGAAGCAAACCCCGAAGTCGTTAATGGTTTAATTGAGGAGGGTAAAAAATTTACACCGGAAGCACTTATCCAATATTACGAGGCAATGATCCAGCGTCCGGACCGCACCGAGGTTTTAAAGACATTTCCCAAGCCGGTGCTGTACATCATTGGAGAACATGATACCGCCATACCGCTCGACGCCAGTCTCAAGCAGTGTTATCTTGCCAGCCAGTCCCACGTGCACATCCTGGCTCAATCCGCTCACATGGGTATGTGGGAAGAAACGAGCAAAGTGAATGATGCCCTGCTAAGCTTTTTACAATCCTAAACAAGTTGCTATCATGGGGTTTCGACAACCGAAAGTTTAACAAGTACTGCTTAAATGCCGATGGGCTTTTTGAGTATATTTAGTTTTATTTTCGCTTATCGACTGACTATGAAGAAAATTTTCGGAACCTTCTTTCTATCCATACTTTTTTTTGCGGGCTATTCAGCACATATTAAAGGCGGGTTTTTCACCTATGAATACCTAGGTGACGTCGGCGCTAACGATGCGAGCTACAAGATCACCCTCACGATGTACATGAGTTGTAATCCGTCCGAAGGACAACTTACCTCCGAAATAGAGTTTTCTTTTTTTGACGGTGTTACAAACAATATTGTCCGTCGCGAAGAAAACATCACAATCACAGGACTTGGTAATCTTGCAAAAATCAGCGACGATCTATGTATATCGAATAACCAGGCGATCTGCTATTATACGATCGTAGATTATTCCAGAACTATTACCCTACCAAAAACTACAAATGGGTATATCGTGAGTTACCAGCGTTGCTGCCGGATCGGCGCCATGGAAAATCTCGTTAATTCAGGCTCGGTGGGTAATACTTATTCGATCAGGATACCCGGCACTTCCTCCCCTGTGCCCGATGCAGTTAAGAATAGCAGCCCGATTTTCCCGAGGAATGATACGGCCGTGGTTTGCAGTGGTAGCTATTTTTCTTTTCCCTTTTCGGCATCCGACAAAGATCCACAGGATAAATTAACCTATACTTTCTGTTCAGCAATTTCCGGGGGGTCGGTAGCGAATGCGGCACCAATTCCCGCTGACGCACCGCCCTATGCGAACGTTCCCTACAACGCTCCTTACAACGCAACTCAACCGATGGGTCCGGCGGTCACCATTGACCCTAATACGGGACTTATTAGCGGGATCGCTCCAACCATCAGCCAGTTCTCGAATGGAGAATTTGTAATAAGCGTTTGTGTAACGGAAACCCGGAATGGGATTTATGTCGGGGAGAGCCGGAAAGAATTACACATCCAGGTGCAGGACTGTGTTCCTGTACAAGCGAAGCTCGCTCCGAAAGGAGTAACCTGCGATGGTTTTTCTGTAGACTTTTCTAACTCGGTACCACTGGCCGCCGGCACTTTATATTCCTGGAATTTCGGCGATGCTGCTTCGGGAGCAAACAACACGGCTTCATCGGCAACAGCAACACACAATTACACAGACACCGGCGTATATAAAGTCGTGTTACAAGTGGCGATCGGTGGATTTTGCTCCAGCAAGGATTCAATCATGGTAAAAGTTTATCCAGGCTTTTTCCCGGATTTTTCGCCAGTCGCGCCTTTCTGCGAAGGCCAA
>JAURWD010000156.1 GCA_030655145.1 Ferruginibacter sp. | reverse complement strand
CTGGGTGCCTTGTTGCCACCTACCGGCGATAAGTATGCGAAAGCCGCTGAAAAAGGAATTGATCTGCAAGCCATCCTCGACAAGACAGGTACGGCAACTGCCGACCAACTGGCGTTCCTGGCAGAAAAAAAGATCCCCATTGTGTACCCGCAATTCGCAGGGTTCCAGATCCACAACCTATTTGAATTTTTTATGGTGTTCGTGATCCTTTGTGGAACTGCCGCCATTGTATTATATGCGTTAACACCATTGTTGAAAAGAATGATGCACGGCGTGCGCTAACAAGATAATGTACCTAAAAAAGTAAAAGGCAATCCGGGAGGTTGCCTTTTTACTTTTAATAGATGTTAGCTTTAAAAATTGTGACGGTATCGATTTGACAAAGGGTTAAATAAAATCGAGGTACCTATGTTTTGCTCCGAGGATCGCGGTGTCATCGGCCTGCAACCATTTATTGAGGATGGTTGCATAAACGTCTTTGAAGTCGATTGTGTGTTTCAGATCGCCCTGGTCCAGGTCTTCAAGGTTTGGTAAAGCATTCAGAAGACCTTTTTTCTTCAATCCACCACTCAAAAAGAACATGTTGTTGGCAGTACCATGATCAGTTCCACCACTTGCGTTCTGCGCAACTCTTCGCCCAAATTCACTGAAGGTGGTGATGAGTACATCGCCGAAGCGGTTGTTTGCCTCCAGCTCCCCTGTGAAAGATTTCAACGCGGCGTTTAATTCAAGAAACAGCCGTTGTTGTTGCTGCTCCTGGTTCACATGCGTATCAAAACTTCCAAGCGACACATAATAGACCTTGGTATTGATGTCAGAAAAAATCAGCCCGGCAATTGTTTTCAGATCCTTGCCCAATCTTGTAGAAGGATATTGATGTTGCGAACGAAAGCGCTTGCTTTGTTCATGAATATATTGGGCACTGCTCAATGTATTGCCCAGCGTTTTATACAGGTAATCGACAGGCTGCTCCGCCGGTTGATGTGCAGCTACCAGGTCCCGGTAAAAGCGGCTGCCGGTGTTGGCTGCTAATTTTGCAGGATCACGAAAAGCGACCCCATTATTTTTTGATCCCTTCAAGGCCAGGCTCAACAGGTCATCCAATTCAACTGCCTGGGTTGGGTGGTCGCAACCCTTACATTGGGCATCCAGCCATCTTCCGATCCAACCCGTGTTCAGGTATTCATTGCTGTTAGCCGCGGATTGCCAGATATCCATACTGCGGAAATGAGACCGGTCTGGATTTGGATAGCCGACATTGTTCATGATGGCTGCACTACCGGTATCGAATAGCTGCTTTACTGAAGTGAGCGCAGGATGCAACCCAGCTTCATCTGTAAGACTCAATGCTTTCTCCGCAGTGATGCCGAGCCGCGGACGTGATTTATAGTAGATATCATTCCTCACAGGGATCACCGTATTCAACCCGTCATTACCGCCGCTAAGTTGTATGATGACTACCGCCTTATTACCCGGCGGCACCATGGCCGGCCGCTCAAAAGCTTTAAGGAAGCGGGGCATCAGCAGGGATGCTGTTGCCAGTGAACCAACCTGGAGAAAATCTTTTCTTTTAATAAGCATGCTCAAATATTTAGGTGGTCAGGAGAGTTGGTATTCAGGCGTACTCATTAGGTGGATGATCGCAGATCGCGTAAAGGTCTGTCTTGATGAATTGTCGAGGTAAGGCTTTACCAGGTTTTCGTCTACAGCACCCGGTGTTTGAATCAAACTGTTTGTGATCGCTTTGAACAAACTGATGCGTGGCGTAGCTTCAAAGTTTGCGATCACCGGCTGCCAGTCAACTGTTGCTATACCGCGGGTGATCTTGCTGCGATACTTTGAAACTGCCGATAGCTCGCCCTGCCCCATCATCTGGTCATCATCCTGTTTGGGTTGAAAATCTGCATCCGACATACCCATCAACATTTTCGGCAATTGCATGCGCAAAAGCAACGTGCTGCTGTCTATCCAGTTTTTTCCACCTGGCCAGCCTGCCACGTTTGGAGGATTCATCAGGACTTGTCCAAGACTTCGTTGCAGCAACAACTGGATCGCCTCATTATTCAAATCCATTGGGATATATCGCCGGATGCCAACAATGAGGTCGATGGGAGATTTAATTTTGGTACCGATGTTTTCAGGATTAAAAAACCATTCACTGGTAAAAATATCCTGTAGTAGGGACTTGATGTTATACCCGCTTTGATAAAAACGATTAGACAGCCAGGTGATTTTTGATTCACTCACTTCTTCATTAACAAAGTAGCGAAAGAATTTTCGCGTGATAAAATTGGCCGTGGCCTTTTGCTCAAGCAGGATGTTTAAAATATCATCACCATCAAAATTCCCGGACTTGCCCAAAAAAGTTTTGTTCCCGGTGTCATGTTGATTTTGCCGGACAACAAACTGCCCTCCAGCATCAAAGCCCCAGCCTGTAAAGGCACGGGCCGCTTCCTTCACGTCGGCTTCTGTGTATGCAGCTCTGCCAAGTGTAAAGAGTTCCATTACCTCTCTTGCAAAGTTTTCATTCGGCTTCTGTTTCCTGTTTTGCTGGTTGTTCAAGAACCGAAGCATTGCCGGACTTTTACTAACTGCCTTTAAAATATCTCCAAAACTTCCGAGTGAATTCATCCGGATCGTATGCAGTAATTGTTGTTGTAGCGCAGGATTATTAATGCGGCAGGCAAAATGACCATGCCAGAACAAACTCATTCTTTCTCTTAATTGTGCCTGGCTATGGATCATTTCATTCAACCATTGCAGGTTTAAACTTTTCAGTTGCTCCTGCGCCTGCTTGCGCAATATTTTTTTTGTTTCATTTGCAAGGGCTTTACCGGCACCCGGTGTGATTCCCGGGGCTGAAACTTCCATGGTGATATCAGTGCCCTTTAGTTCTGAAGGCGCTTCATTCGACCCGGTTAAAAGCAATTCCCACAAATCTTTCTGGGACGTATGCTCCAGGCTTGCCAGGTTTTCCAGCATGGGGCCAAAAGCGGCCCTGCATAAAAGGTGCTGATTTCTTTTTCGATTAGAAACAGGCATAGAATTCAGTTGATAGCAGACTGGAATAAAACGCTGTGACTGCGTTTTCATTGCGAAGTTTAACCAGGTTATTGATTTAGGCCATTTTATTAAGCCTTTAAAAATTGCTACCTTAACCAGTCGAAATAAATTTATGAGATTACCTGCGATTAAATATGTTTCCCCGGTAAGCGTCTATCTCCTTGCGCTCGTATCGTTCATTTCACACGGTTGGCTCTGCTGGCTCCCATTGCTGTATGCCTGGGTAATTTTACCAATCAGTGAACTACTTATAAGAACGGACGAAAAAAATTTGAGTGTTGCGGAAGAGGAACTTGCAAAAAACGATCGGGTATACGATTACGTCCTCTATGGATTCGTTGGACTTCAGTATGCAGCGTTGTGCATTTTTCTCCTGACTGTGAGTAGCGAGCATTGGACGGGATGGGAGCTCGCCGGTAAGATCGGCACCATGGGTTTGTTGTGCGGAACCTTCGGGATAAATATCGGTCATGAACTTGGTCACCGCTCTGCGAAGAAAGAACAGTTGTTAGCAAAAGCTGCATTGTTAACTTCTCTTTACCTGCATTTTTTTATTGAGCACAACCGCGGCCATCACCGGCATGTTGCTACTCCAAACGACCCGAGCAGTGCCCGCTACAATGAACCCGTTTACCTGTTTTATTTTCGCACAATAATCTTTTCCTATCTCTCAGCCTGGAAGATTGCCAATGCGGATATGCATAAAAAAGAGCTACCGGCGATGCATCTGAAAAATGAAATGATCCAGGCTCACCTCGTACAGCTTCTATTCGTTACCGTTATATGGCTTTTCTTTGGTTTCACTGTCACGATTTATTTCGGCCTGGCAGCGCTCATCGGTATACTGTTGCTGGAAACAGTTAACTACATTGAACATTACGGATTACAAAGAAAACAAACCGGTGCTTACCAGTACGAGCGAGCCCTACCCGTGCACAGCTGGAACAGTGACCATGTTCTCGGCCGTATCATGTTATTTGAACTCAGTCGCCACAGTGACCATCATTTCCTGGCCAGTAAAAAATACCAATTGTTGAAGAGTCATGCTTCGGCACCGCAACTGCCAACCGGATACCCGGGGAGCATGATCTTGTCGCTTGTCCCACCCCTCTGGTTTCACATCATGAACCGCCGCATCAAACAGTTGCATCGTTCTGTAAATGATCCGGTTTCCGAAGGATCATTGAAGCAAGTATGACCAGGCAATCCCAATTATTTTTTTGGTATGATCCAGCGAAAGCCAAGCTGTAAGGGATTGGTGCTCCCAATGCTGGAAGAAAGTTGGTAGGAATTATTTTTACTAACGATCACTTGTGAGCCGGCATTTTGTTCAACCTTATTGTGCGAGTAACCCAACGACGCGAAGTTATTGAGGGAGGCCTCAACGAATAAACTTTTGTTGACCTGGTAAGCTATTCCAGGGTAGATTGAAATTGCAACACTATACCCGTTTTCTTCCAGCTCATAAATTCCTACACTGTTTTCCTGCACCTTATGATTATACTGGCCATTTAGGCTGGCATCACCGAATAAATAAAATGATTTGCCCAGGGGCAGATACTTACGCGCAAATACCCCAGCTCCAAGCCCGTAACCATCTTGAGTTGAATAAGGTTGAGAGTTAGAGCTTTTCACCAGCGACCCGGTGAGTCTTCCCCCGACCACTAGGTTTTCTTTCACTGCCCAGCCGACAACCGGAGACAAGTAATAGTAGTTGCTCTTAATGGTGCTTTCAACAGGGCTTTCTCCTTTGGAGGTTGATCCGCTTAGTTGCAGATCGCCCCCGATGAAAAGAGAGCCCGGTGTAACTTGTGCTTTCACAATGGCGGAAGTAAACAAAACGATAAGAAGTAAATTAAGTTTCATAGCGGTAGATTGTTGTTAAATAAATAAGTACAGCTATTGAGACCGAATCGATCTCATTAGCTGCAATTCAACTGTTAAAGAATTTTAAATAGAAGCTGCGCCAAAGTAAGGGTGCAATACTGCCGGGAGGTTAATACCGGTTTCTGTTTGGTTATTTTCGAGCAGTGACGCCAATATACGCGGAAGTGCCAGGGATGATCCATTTAATGAATGGACTAGTTGTGTTTTTCCAGCTGCGTCTTTGTAACGTATTTTCATGCGGTTACTTTGAAAGGTTTCAAAGTTGCTGACAGAGCTCACTTCGAGCCATTTTTTTTGTGCTGCACTATATACTTCGAAGTCGTAAGTAAGCGCACTCGTAAAGCTCATATCACCACCGCATAAACGCAGTATGCGGTAAGGAAGGTTTAGTGATTGTAGTAATTGTTCAACGTGCGCAACCATTTCTTCCAGCACTTCATAACTTTTTTCCGGGTGCGAAAGTTGAATGACCTCAACTTTATCAAATTGGTGCACACGATTTAAGCCGCGTACATCACTTCCAAAACTTCCTGCCTCGCGGCGAAAGCAAGGTGTGTAAGCTGTCATCTTAACGGGCAGTTCATTTTCTTTTACGATCTCATCGCGGTAAATATTTGTAACCGGAACTTCAGCCGTTGGAATAAGGTAGAGCCCATCCACGCCGATATGATACATCTGGCCTTCTTTGTCAGGCAACTGGCCGGTACCATATGCAGTTGTTTCATTTACTACCAATGGCGGCATATATTCTGTATACCCGGCCGCAGTATTGTAATCCAGGAAATACTGGACCAGGGCTCTTTGTAATTTCGCCCCGCGCCCCTTGAATACCGGGAAGCCGCTGCCCGCTAACTTCACACCTGTCTCAAAATTAACCAGGTCGTATTTTTTAATAAGCTCCCAATGTGGTACAGCATTCGCATGCAGGTCGGGCTTTGCACCCACCTCACGAATGTTCACATTGTCTTCGGGTGTCTTACCAACAGGAACGGATACGTGCGGAATATTTGGTAACTGGATGACCTCGTCGTACAATTGTTTTTCCAATGACCCTAATTGCTCGGTTGATCGCTGGATCTTGGATTTCCCTTCACTCACAACAGCACGCCTCTGCTCAGCTTCTTCTTTCTTACCCTGACCCATCAACATACCGATCTCTTTGCTCACAGCGTTTAATTCAGCCTGGAGCGTTTCCGTCTCAACTTTTAAACGCCTCACCTGTTCGTCTAGCGAAACGATCCGGTCAACAGCAGCAATATCTGCAAAGTGTTTTACTGTTAGGCGTTCCTTTACTAAATCAACATGCTGACGGATATAATTAAGCTGTAACATCTCCCTGAAAAAATTTCGGCAAAGGTAATGGTTTGAAAAAAAAGGTTGACGGCGTAACATTTCAGGCCCGCTGCTGTTACAAATTTTGTAAAACAATTCGGCCACGTTGAATAAAACCGGCACTTGATACGTTTGAAATTATCTTTGCGACATGCAACACGCAAAAGACGACTTACAGGTTAGGTGGCTCAAGCTTCGGATAAAGTTGAAAGAAAAATATGGCATAAAGCCCGACATGAACGGGGTTTTGTTCCTTATCGGGATCCAGGAATTAGGCACGGCAAAACAAGAGTATTCGAAGGAGCAAAAACAGGACCTGATGCACATCGCCATTTGTACCATTCTTGCACCAAGCGGGTATTATGTGCTCTCCGGATATGACGAAGAAGGATGGCCCCATT
>JAURWD010000141.1 GCA_030655145.1 Ferruginibacter sp. | reverse complement strand
ATGATAAATACGGCATGTATGTCAGCAACATTAAAGTTGCACAGGGCCTGCCTGATACGCGGCACAAACTGGTGGAAGAAGGCAAGTTTAGTACCACCGCCATTTTGTTTGACCTGAATGCGGCCACCATCAAACCGGAATCAGCCGGTGTGCTCAAGGAAATCGCCGGCGTGCTGAATGAGTACAAAGATTTTAAAGTGAAGATCATCGGGCATACAGATACAGATGGTACGGATGCGGCCAATCTAACCTTATCACAGAAAAGAGCAGTGGCGGTCAAAGAGGCGTTGGTCAATGATCACGCAGTTGACGCGGGCAGAATTGAAACGGATGGAAAAGGAGAAACCGTGCCAGTCGGCGATAATAAAACAAAAGAGGGCAGGGCCCAGAACAGGCGGGTTGAGTTTGTGAAAAATTAAAACAGTTATAAAACTGTTCCGGAAATAAAAATTT
Organism: Ferruginibacter sp.; assembly: GCA_030655145.1. Classification (GTDB taxonomy): domain Bacteria; phylum Bacteroidota; class Bacteroidia; order Chitinophagales; family Chitinophagaceae; genus Ferruginibacter. Next base: position 10,681 of record JAURWD010000141.1, on the reverse strand, counting down.
AAAAAAAGTCAATAATGAAAAAAATGTATTTGCTGCTGCTGGTTTTTGTGATCGGAAGCAGTTGCGCCAGCGCACAGGAAACACCACCCGTTGCAAAGAAAAAATTTATGCAGATCACTACCGTAGAATCCGTGGTGAGTGGCGGCCTCGGTCGTTCCAAAATGCTCGTGACAAGTGGTGATGGTACGCAAAAAGAAATTGATATGGAAAACCTTTTCAGCCTTGTGGGTATCAATTTCAAAAACATCCTGCAGAATGAAAACCTTGTAGTTAAAACGCTTAAAACTTACACGGATGATGGGTGGAGGATCGACCAGGTTACACCATTTACCCTTAGCCCGGGATCAAATGGTGGCGTCGGTATTTTTATGACCCGCTATTTTCTTTCCAAATCAGAATCGTAAAACAGCTTGCGGTTTTCAACCAATCCTATAACCGAAAGTCGCACGAACATTTGCATCGCCTTTTAAAAAGAATTTTTATGGAAATCAAAGTCATCATGCTGATCAACTTATTGGCCTACAGCCTGATCGTTAGCCAATCGTTCCTGTACATCATCGCCTTGCGCAATGTGCAAACCAGTATGCAGCCTGCATCTTATATCGAATTGCGTAAACTGCTTGACAAAAATTTCCAGGTAAAATTCCGGATCGTTGTGTACGTGACGTTGTTGACCTGTACTGTCTTAACGATCCTCAGCAGCATGCACCTCCTCGGGTTATTATTCATTACTTCGGCATTGGGACTGGTCGGCTTAGTGCTTGAAATAATACTTGCTGTAAAAGGAAATGTGCCCATCAACCGCGTTATTAATTCCTGGTCTGCAGATCAATATCCTGCCAATTGGCAGGACTATCGCAATAGATGGTTATCCATATTCGCGAAGCGACAGGCGGTCAGCATTCTCGGATTTTTGAGCTTGTTGGTTGGAGCAGTTTTCGCATCCTGATTATTTGTGGGAAAGGCATTAAGATATGGCTGGTTGACAGCTAATACCTAACCCGGAGAACGAAACTGATTGTGGGCGATGGATCTTACTTTTTTGGTAATTCAATTTTCACGACTCCCTCAGTCACTTTTGGGAATTTAGAAAATACTTCAATATCGTGGCCGGGAATGATAAGGTCGGTATGCGAAACGAGTCGCTTCATTCTTTTCATTTGGTTGACATAACCCACGGGGTCGAAGGTGTAGTGCGGGATTGGTAACAGGTACTTCAGGTTTGCATAAAACCAAATATTGTCCGACGCGATGATGGTCTTACCAGACGCGCCGTTCACCAGTACGTACTGCGATTCCTTTGTATGCTTCGAGCCAATAAATACGCGTATTCCTGGGATGATTTCGATGCTGTCGCCCTTTACCAATGTTAATTTGCCCTCGAGGTTTTTTTGGATGATTTTCGGAACATCATTTTTTTCAAGACCGTCTGTAAAGCCATCTTTTTGCCAGGCCTTCCCGACAAAATAATTAAAGTCATCTTCCTGCATCCACACCATCGCGTTGGGAAAAAGATGTATACCGCCCATATGATCCCAATGCGGATGCGTCAGGATGATATCGGTGATGTCTCCAGGCTTGACCTGCAACTTTTGAAGCACGGAATCGGGGCGCACATAGGTTGCCATCGGCTCCTTAAGAATAAAACCGGCGTCAACCAAAATATTTTTTCCATTTTTATTCCTGAGCAGCCAGATAACAAAATGGCCTTTCACAGTATCCTTTACAATTGACCCAACCGCGATGTCAGATACAACTGATTTCCAGTCATTTTTCGCAAATTCCAGAGCATAGATGTCATATAGATTGTCCTGGCTAAACAGAGTATTAGATAGGAAAAAGAAAAACAAATAAATAATTCCTGCTTTCATGATCTGATGGTTTAGAATGTTTTTGCCCTGGGTAGTTGGCCATTTAATTGCCGCGGAACCGGCTACTACAAATGTACCCGGAACATTGAATTGAAGGGGAAAAATCTGTTTGACCCCGGTCAACGCTTCCAGCTCCCTCGTCTTGTCAATGGACTGTTTTAGTATTGACTTATACTTGAGAGGCCGGGTTGGTTAAAGGCAGTACTATTGGTGTCAGCTGTCCAGGAAAAAATAGGTTCGGGATCGCTGGCCTTGCCCAGGAGCAACGCAAAAACCCAAGCCCGGCCCAATCAGGGACAAGGTACAGAAGATGATTTGGAACCATGGCGCGCTGCTCAATACAATTCGCGGATCTTCAATTCATGCTTATATTTATACAATTCATACGCAAAAAATACAGTCTGTCCCTCCTTTTCTTGCAGCGGGAATCCAATGTGATAAATTGAGACCAAAGGGAGCCGATGACAGTCGCCAACTACATGAAACCATTGACATATTCAAAGAAGGAATGGCTGATCATGTGGCTCATAATGCCACCGATTACGATGATATTAAATTATTGTCTCTTCGGTAAAGACTATTTTTTTGATGCCCGCACCTTCCTCCTGGCTTCTCTTCCCACCTTCGCAATCTTAATGCTCGTGTATATTTCCTGCGGGATGGTGGCGATCGTGTTGCTTAACCGGTTCCCGAAATACCAGCAAACCTTTAAACGCATTGGCCTCAGCCTGCTCGCCTACATCCTGATCATGGTGGCGTCGGTGACCATCCTTTTCCTTGGCTACGATTACATCGGTTTTTTGGGGTACGAAATTCACTGGGGTGTGTATGTGCAGGTGTTAACCGTAGGAGTGCTCTGTAACCTGTTAGCGACGAGTTTTAATGAAGGCGCTGCCTTTTACGAAAAATGGCGCGCTATTGCAGATGAAGCAGAAGGCCTCAAAAAAGAAAATTTGCAGAGCCAGCTCGAGGGTTTGAAAGGACAGGTAAACCCGCATTTCTTATTCAACAGTTTGAACTCATTGTCTTCGCTTATTGCAGACGACCCGGAAAAAGCAGAGAAATTTCTCGACGAAATGAGTAAGGTGTATCGCTACCTGTTACGTAACAACGAAGATGGACTCGCCACCCTCGATACCGAGATGCAATTCATCCAGTCTTATTTTCATATGTTGAAAACGCGCTATGGTGATGGAATGGAAATGGAAGTGCGCATCAATGAACAGTACAAAGATTACCTCATTCCCCCTTTGACGCTGCAGATGCTGGTTGAAAATGCCGTGAAACACAACATGATCCTGAAAGACAGTCCGCTGCAGATCCTAATCATGACCACCAATAGCGGTAAGCTGGTGGTGAGCAACAACCTGCAACGGAAAGTTCGTAACGTTAGCTCCAATAAGGTCGGCCTGTCAAACATTGCTAAAAAATACCAGTTGATGAAGGAAGAAGAGATCTTTGTGCAGGATGATGGAAAGGAATTCGCGGTCGCTGTGCCGTTAATCCAGCCACGCTAGTTTAAATAAGGACCGAAATATTAAAGGTGAAGAATGAATGGACTCAAGGGAATGCTTTCCAATTCCGTTCAGCAGCGGTAAACTGACAGGATCCAGGGACTCCAAAGTTAATCATCCGAAATACACGCACAATTCATACGGGGAAAACACCAGTTGGCACAATTCAAAACCAGCAGAAGCGAAACCAGCGAGTAATTTACACCCGGTTTAAAACCATTCATATGAAAGTATTAATTATAGAAGACGAAGAACTGGCGGTTAAAAAACTGCAGAAAACCCTGGCTGGTGTTGACAACTCTGCGGAGGTTGTGGGTGTAGCGGATAGCATCCGGTCTTCTGTAAGTTGGTTGCAGGACAACCCGGCTCCCGACCTGATACTTATGGACATCGAACTGGCGGATGGACAAAGCTTCGAAATTTTCGACAAGGTAGATGTAAAAAGCACCGTCATCTTCACCACCTCGTACGATGAATTTGCGTTGAAAGCATTTAAGGTTAACAGTGTCGATTACCTGTTGAAGCCCATCCAGAAAGAAGACCTGCAGGCAGCGCTGGACAAATTCAAAAAGATGAAGAACATGTATGGCAATGGTTCTAACAACGCCCAGCCATTAAATGTAGATAGCCTGGTAAAAGAACTCCAGCTAAAGCTTCAGCCCCGCGAATTCCGCAAACGTTTTTTAGTAAAGCACGCACAAAAGCTGGTTAGCATTGAGGTGGATGAAATTGCATATTTCTACAGTGATGGCCGCTTGAATTTTTTCAAAACGAACGACAACAAAAAATACGTGGTGGATTACACCATGGATGAACTGGAAGAGATGTTGAACCCCGAAATTTATTTCCGCATCAGCCGCTCCTTCTACGTATCGATTGCCAGCGTTGACCAGATCCATGATTATTTTGGAAACCGCCTTTTGCTCAATCTTAAACCTGCGGTAGATAAAGAGGCACTCGTAAGCCGCGAAAAAGTAACGGAATTCAAAAAGTGGATGGGGAAATAAACGGTCAGCATTCAATTTACTTTCGGAACAAATACTTTGTGAGCTGTTGTATAATTCAGCCCCTACACTTTCATCTCCAGCGATACCGTTGTTCCATTATTCATTTCAGAAACGATCTCCAGGTCGGCTTTTAAGAGGAGTGCTTTCTTGCGCATCTCATTCAGGCCACGGCCAAAACTTACCTCCTCGGTATCGAATCCACGGCCGTTGTCCGTGACCTTTAACTTCAATAAAGATTTCTCGCATAAAATGCTCACCTGGGCAAACGGGCTCCGGGCATGCATTCCCGCGTTTAGCAACGCTTCTTTGTAGATCTGGAATAACTCGTGGCGTTTGTCCATATGCAACTTCAACTCGCGAACTTTTTCGCCCACGTCAAAGGTTATCTCCATGTCGTACTTCGACTGCACCTGTGCCGCATATTTGCGCATACGCGTGATCGTATATTGCAACTCGTCATTCTCCGGGTTAATGCTCCAGATCATATCATCCATCACTTCGATCATGCGATTACTGCTGTTGCTGATCTGGGAGATGTAGTCTTTCGTGCGTTCGATGTCTTTATCCACTTTCAGCTTTGCCATCTCGCTCAACAGGTTGATGTTACCGAGCGTCGTGCTCATGTCCTTTGTTAAACTGGTTGCGATCCTCGTCCGGACTCGTTCCGTTTCCCGGATACGGCCAACGCGAAACTTGTCGAACCAATACAACAAAACGATCCCCGCAAACACCAGCAAACCGATGAACCACCAGGTGAAATAAAACGGCGGTTTGATATAAATGTGTAAGGTGGTAACCTCGCGGATATTGCCCTCTGAATCGCGGCTGCCGGTTTTAAACGTGTACTTGCCGGGTGGCAAATAGTTGAAATTGGCTTCCTGCGATTTACCCGAGCTCACCCAGTCTTTGTCCATGCCTTCCATCATGTAATAAATGTCATACAAGTTCTGGTAATTGAGGGTCGACAATTGTACGCTGATCGAGTGCTCATGATCTTTTAAAACGATCCGGGATAACTTGCTCAGCGAATCAACGCTAAGTGGTTTGTTCATCAGCGCAAAGCCCGTGATCTGTACTTTGGGTGGAACAAAATCTGCCACCGTAACGACACGAGGATCAAATACAAGCAGGTCGTGATTGGTACCAAATGCAATGCGACCGTCATTGAGCAGTGCAGTTGCGGCTACGTTGTACGAATTGGTATGCACACCATCGGCCGCGTTGTAAGTACTCATCTTTTTGCGAAACGGGTGATAGCTCAGAATACCTACCGAAGAACTCATCCATAAATAGCCTTCCCGGTCTTTCACCAAACCGAGGATGTTCGCGGAAGGCAAGCCATTCTCTACCGTGAAATATTTGAATGTTTTAGTGCGGGTGTTCAACACATTTAGTCCGTCGGAAACGATCACCATCAGCGTGTCGTTGTATTGCAAAATATCCGCAGCCCCGTTAATCCGCAGTGACTTTCCTTTCCCGCTTGTTGCGGTGTAGGTTTCAACAATGTTGCCGGTTGGATCCAAGCGGTATACACCATCCTGGTCGGTGCACACCCACATATGGTTTTCGCGGTCGTGGTAAATGCGTGATACGATGCCGTGAAATTTATGGAGCAGGACGAATTGTTTTGTCGCAGCCGTCCATTTATACACGTAACCGCGTTGTGTACCCAGCCACATATTACCTTCGGCATCTTCCTCCACCTGGCGTACAGTACTCTTTTCAAACGTTGCGGGATCCATATGCGTGGTAACATTTGTCGCTGCTTCATGGATGTACACATGCCCATCCTGGCCACCCTGCCAGATGTCTCCATTTTGTCGCCGGGTGATGCACCACATCAGGCCCGTTTTCTGCGCCGCCGGCGGAAGAATTTTTGAACGAACCGCGTTGAATTGGTTGTCATACGCGAATACGCCCTCGCCCCAGGTGCTGACAAGTATTTCTCCATTGGGCGCCTGTAACAGGTCATTCACATCATTGGTATATGCAGAGTCACTTCCTGGTTTTACATTTTTAACCGCACGGAATAATTGCGAAGAAGGATTGAACCTGAACAGGCCTTTGTTCGTGCACACCCACACGTTATGTTCCCGGTCCTCATACAGTTTAAATATTTCGTCGTATCGAATACTGTATTCGCCTGCCGCATTATTTTGAACAGGTTCGATGGTGCCGGACTTGTTGTTGACGCGGGCCAAAATATTGTAGCCAGCCATCCAGAGTGAGCCATCCTGCAATTCGGTGACGCCATGCATTTCATAATAAATGCCTTTCAGGGTTTTGAGAATATCAGACTGCCATTCTTTGTCTTCACCCGTGCCCGGGTGAAAGCTTTTGATCACCAATTGTTGATTCGGCCAGGCACTGAGCCAGAAGCGTTTTGACTGGTCGACATAGGCAAACCCCACGGTGCGCATTTCGGCAAAGTGTTCAATCACCGGATCGTTTTCTTCATTGTGGCCGGCGTAGGAAATCTTCTTGTTCCGGGGGTTGTATTTCATCAATCCTTCATGAGCCCCGATCCAGTAGTTGCGGTCAGCATCCTGCCAGAAATAAAGCAGGCGCCAGTTCTGCGGCAGCGAGAATAGATTAAACCTGCCTGCAAACTCACCCGCTTGTTCATTAAACGTCAGAAAGCCGCGGCCGGGAAAAAGTAAGAGAATATTTCCGTCTTTATCAATGTGCAATACAGGTCGCGTCTTTGCAAAATCAGCATTGGGGTGCCTGATAGCCATGCGATGAAAGGCAAAAGTTTTTACATCCAGGAAACCTACAATGCCCGAGCCGGAAAGAATCCACAGGCGATTTTGCTTATCGATGATCATGCCGCTGATACCCCCGGATGGGAGCGAGGTCGGATCATTTTCACGATGCTGGAAATTCAGTAGACGTTTGCCGTCGTAGCGTTGCAGGGCATTTTGTGAGGCGATCCAGATGTACCCGATGGAATCCTGCTGCACGGTCATGATCGCTTCTTCCTGCAGCCCGTCCTTCATCCCGAGATAAGAGAAAAGATATTGCTGCGGTTGTGCGTACACGTTGGTGTGCGCAAGAATAAAAATGAGTAATATGCTGGTAACAAGTTTCAAATCGATCAGGATAGTTTATTTAGATCTAAGGATAATTTTCTTGAAGTAAAACGCGGCTAAACCCGGATGACTAAAGAAACAGTCGTGCCATTGTTCAGCTCTGAACGAACGTCCAGGTCAGCTTTTAACAGGGCCGCCCTTTTGCGCATCTCCGCCAAACCGCGGCCGAAACTGATCTCTTCAGTGTCGAACCCTCTGCCATCGTCCGTTACAATGAGCGTTAAGGTAGCTTTTTGATACAACACACTCACTGCTACAAATTTACTTTTTGCATGTATGCAGGCATTGAGTAAGGCCTCTTTAAATACCTGGAAGAATTCGTGACGTTTGTCCATCTGTAATTTTAGCTCGCGGACTTTCTCGTCTACGCTAAAACTGATCTCCAGTTTATATTTTGATTGCAACTGTGCCGCATATTTTCGCATACGCGTAATGGTATATTGAAGTTCGTCGTTTTCGGGATTGATGCTCCAGATCATATCGTCCATCACTTCGATCATGCGGTTGCTGTTATTGCTGATCTGGCTGATGTAATCTTTGGTACGATCAGTATCCTTTTCAACTTTCAGGCTGGCCATCTCACTCAGGAGATTGATATTCCCAAGGGTGGTGCTCATGTCCTTGGTAAGACTGGTGGCAATTCGCGTGCGTACCCGCTCGGTCTCGCGGATGCGCCCAACCCGGAACCGATCAAACCAGGATAAAATGCCAATACCGACAAATCCGAGGAAACAAATGAACCACCACGTCTTCCAAAATGGCGGTCGGATCCTGATGACGAGACGCGTGATGTGCTGGCTTGAAACACCATCCGCATTTTCTGCCCGAACGTTGAACACGTAGCGCCCGGGCTCAAGATAATTATAAACGGCCTGGTTCAGTTCATCTGCCTTGCGCCAGCCTTTATCGATGTTTTCGAGTTGATAGTAGTAAACGATCTTGCTTTTGTTGATATAACTCAGCCCGGAAAAATTAATGGTTATGAGGTTGTCATCGGCGGATAATTCAATCCGGTTAAGGTTTAATAATGAGTCGACCAGTAAGGGTTTCTCCAAAACTTTAAAACCGGTGATCTTCACATCCGGTGGTTGCGTTGTGGTAATAATTTCATTTGGATCAAATACCACGAATTCATCCGAGGCGCCGAAGAGCATCCGCCCATCGGGTAGATGGGTGGAGGCCACCACCTGGAAATTATCATTCCCCATTCCATCACTCCGGTCGAACAAAGTATAAGTTCGCTTCTGCAGGTTCATCCTGCAAAGACCATTCATGAGCCCGAGCCATAAATAACCGGCTTTATCTTTTTCAATGCTTACAATTGAATTAGAAGGAAGGCCATCCGCAGCAGTGATGTTCGTAACCACATTTGTTTTCGTGTTATAAATGTTCAGACCGGTAGATGCGATCACCATGGTGGTGTCATCGAATTCGTATAAGGCGGAAACATCATTATTCAACAGCCGCTTCAACCAATGTGTGCCGCGCCTCAGATGATCAATTACGGTGTCGGTTATTGGATCGAGTTTAAAAACGCCCTCTTTGTTCGTGGCCACCCAAACAGCTCCTTTGTGATCGATGCAAATGTTTTTTACCCGCACTCTTGGGATGGCGGCGATCGTAGAAAAGCCTGTTTCAAAATCAACCGCGCCTTTGGCAGCATCCCACTTCACCAAACCCATACTGTTGGATCCAAGCCTTATGTTTCCCTGCCGGTCCTGCACGGCCTGGCGAATGGTGCGGCCTTCGAAGATCGCCGGTTCGTATCTTTTTGCGATGCCAGTGATCTCGTCATAGACATAGATAAATCCGGGCTGCCCAACAAGCCAGGTGGTTCGTTGGTCATTCAAAGGGCAAATGTCCCAAACAGGCAGGCCGTTCACTTCATCGATGCCTTTTATGTTCAGCGGGATGTTATTGAAAGCACTGTCATAGCGGTAAATGCCGTCGCCCCATACCGCGGCAAATATGGTACGGTTACGGTTAGCCGAAAAGCTCAGTAAATAACCCGTACCGGGAACGTTCGCAACGCGGTTAGTATGTTTATACGATGAAAACAATTGACGGGCAGGATTGAAAACATAGAGGCCATTATTGCTGGTAGCCGCCCACACATTTCGTTCCTTGTCTTCAAACACATACGCTCGCTCGTAATAAATGCTTTGATCATTCCGATAGCCGTTGTACACTTCCTGGAAGACCTTTTCCGCTTCGTTGAATTTTACAAAAACATTCAGACCACTTAACCAGATGCTGCCATCTTCTTGCTCGAGGAAAAAATCGGGTTCAATATATTTTTTCGCGACAAGTACCAGGTCGTAAGCATTCAGTACTGCTTCATTTTTCGCCAGGTCATAACAATAAATGCGGGAGGCGCCAACATTTACGGGCCAGCTGATAAACCAGAATCTTCGTTTGCGATCGATGCCATAACAATTGATACCTGCGACTTTTCCAAAGGTTTCGATCAACGGTTCCTGCTCCAGGTTATGCCCGGCATAGCTCAACAGCTTCGTTTGCTTGTTGTACACCGCCAGCCCGGAGTCGGTCCCGATCCAGTATTTCTTTGTCACCGGATCCTGTGTTAACCCAACGATCTTCCAGTTAAGCGGCAGGGGCAGGAAATTATTTGACTGCGAAAATTCATTTGTTTTGGAACTATAGGTCAGGAGTTCGGTATTGAAAAAAATATAAAAGATATTTCCTTCTGTATCGATGCTGAGTTTACGAATGGCCTGCAGGTTGTAAGCATTAGAGGTCTTGACTCTGGCGGGACGAAAAATGAATTTCTTTTTATCGAAGGTGCCAACGCTTCCATCATTCAACACCACCCAAAGATTTTGCTCCCGGTCAATCAACAGTTGCTCCACATGATTATCCGGCAGGGAATTGCTGTTAGCGGGTTCATTGCGAAAAGTAAGAAAGCGGGTACCATCGAAGCGTTGTAAACCGTTAATGGTGCCGATCCACATGTAGCCGGTTTCGTCCTGTACTACCGAGCTCGTTTTATAAGCTGCCAATCCATTTTCGACCCCGTAATTTGTAAAAGAATATTGTTTCGATTGCTGCGCTATCAATAGATGTAAAAAAAGGAAGGAAAGCAGGAACAATAAACAGGTCTTAAGCAAGAGGATTTTCTTTGATCAAATTTAATGATTGGATGAATAGATTGGGCAATATGCTGTATGAATTGAGGA
>JAURWD010000140.1 GCA_030655145.1 Ferruginibacter sp. | reverse complement strand
ATGGTATTTTCCAGGAATTGTATCGCAACGAGTTGGATCCAGGCTTTATCGCGGATGTACGCGTGCAACAGATCTCAACAGCGTTAAACCCAAAAAATTTCACTGATCGTAAAATTCGGGGCAGTGACCTGATGAAACAATTTTCTGCGTTTTACCTGCAAAGTATTACGACACCGAAAGGGAAAAAATTAATCAACAAATATTTAAATGTGAATAATGAACAGCAAGTTTCGAATTAACTCAACAAACCATGCGGAAGTTGAACGGAAAATTTCAAGCCCTGCGTATTATCGGCGGTACCTGGTGATGTTGGTCATCAGTGTTTTTAGTTTAGGTACCATTACGGCACAACCAGCGCCCGTCGAACTCAGCCTTAAGGATGCTTTAACGTACGCGTTGAAAGCCAATCAAAATGCCCGCAAGGCTAGACTGGATGAGGAAAACAGCCAGTATGAAATTGACGAGGTACGATCAAGGGCCTTGCCACAGGTGAACGGATCAGGTGCCTTGAATTACAGTCCGATCCTGCAACTAAGTGCCATACCCGGAGAATTATTTGGCGGTGCACCGGGAACAAGCACGCTGGTGGCCTTCGGTCAAAAATGGAACGCAAATCTTGGTCTTTCTTTTTCGCAGACCTTATTTGATCATTCAGTTTTTACCGGCCTAAAAGCCGCGAAAACCACGAAAGAATTTTACCGCCTGAATTCGAAGTTAACCGAGGAACAGATCATTGAGCAGGTGGCTACCAATTATTACCGCGTGTTGGTTCAGCGCCAGCAGGTAGGCGTAGTAGATAGTACCATCCGCAACACGGTAAAATTGCAGCAGGTGTTGCAGGGTTTGTTCGACAATGGCCTGGCGAAGAAGATCGATGTTGATCGTGTAGCCGTTAACGTTTCTAACCTGCGCAGTAAACGCCAGCAATTGCTGAACGCCGTTTCCCTCCAGGAAAATCAATTAAAGTTTTTGATGGGCATGCCGATTGAGACGCTCATTCACATACCAACTGTAAACCTCACCGCCATTAACCCACAAGCGGTTCCAAAAGACGATACGCTTGACGTTTCGGGCCGCACAGAAGTAAAGGTGCTGACCACGCAACAAAGTTTGCTGGAGTATCAGCGCCAGGCAACAAAAGGAGAATACTTTCCGAGTCTTGGATTTTCTGGCAATTATTCTTACCAGGGCCTCGGAAATAATTTCCCGGTGTTTAAGGGAAAGAGCAGTGGCGTTAACTGGTTTGACGTGGCCTCTCTTGGTGTCACGCTGCGGGTACCGATATTCAATGGCCTTGCAACTAAGGCAAGGTTGAAGCAGGCTGACGTAAGCATCCGGAAATTAAATGAAGACATTTCAAGCACAAAATTGTCGCTGAGTCTTGCCTATGAAAATGCCCGTACCCAAACCAATAACAGTATCATAACCCTGGATAATTCCAAAGAGAATGTTGAGTTGGCCCAGCAGGTGTATTTGAATACGCAGAATAATTATAACAATGGACTGGCGCCTTTGACCGACCTGTTGACCGCGGAGAATTCTTTAACCGAAGCGCAGAATAATTATTCGGCGGCATTACTTGATTACCGCGTTGCCGAGATACAGGTGATCAAAGCGCAGGGACGTCTTAAATCTTTATTAAACTAACAAACATATACAAATGAAAAAGCGGTCTGTTATCAGAACGATTGTTACAATCGTGATCATCCTTGGTGCCATCGGGCTCGTTAGCTGGGTACTGAAAAATAATAAGAAAAAAAATGAAGCCAAAACCGCGATTGCCGCGCAAACAAGTGGCGATGTGGTCGTGAAAACTTATACCGTTTCTAAACAAACCATTGAGCAGGACTTTGGGGTGAATGGAAATTTTGCGCCTGCACAACAATTAAACTATGCTGCCGAAAATTCGGGCCGCGTCGTGAAGGTATTGGTTGATGAAGGCAGTCGCGTTAGTCGCGGACAAATCTTGGCTATCATTGATGCCGGCACTTTGAATGTAGACCTTTCGAGCGCCCAGGCGAACCTCCAGAATGCTGTTCGTGATCAGCAACGTTATGAGAACGCTTTCAAAACCGGTGGGGTTACCCAACAACAACTTGACCAGGCCCGTCTTGCTGTAGAAAATGCGCAGGCTAGGGTTTCGCAGTCGAGGATCCGTGTGGCTGACGCCAATGTTCGCTCCTCCATCAACGGCGTTGTTAACAAACGTTACATAGAACCTGGAGCCTTTGTTTCTCCCGGCACGCAGTTGTTCGAACTGGTAGATGTATCTAAACTTAAATTAAATGTGTCGGTAAATGAAAACCAGGTAGCCCAGTTAAAAGTTGGGGATGCAGTGGACGTGAAAGCGAGTGTGTTCCCGGATAAATCCTTTAAAGGTAAGATCGGCTTTATTGCCGCAAAATCAGATGCGTCGTTGAACTTCCCGGTTGAAATAGAGATCAGCAACACAGCGGGTAACCAACTGAAAGCCGGCATGTACGGTACTGCAGTCTTCGACTTTCCCACGCAGGCAGCCGTGGTCATTGTTCCGCGGAATGCTTTTATCGGTAGCGTGAACAGCAACCAGGTATTCGTGGTAACGACGGGGGATACGGCCCGTATTAAAAAAGTGATCGCAGGCCGCGTGATCGGCGACCAGGTGGAAGTATTGCAGGGTCTTGATGAAGGTGATCGCGTGATCACGAGCGGACAAATAAACCTGGCTGATGGCAGCAAGGTGTCAACCATTAAATAAAGCGGCTACTGGTTCGTGCTAGTTCCATTGCGTTCGATGTCAAAGGCTGTCCATTTCGATTTAAAATAGCTGCCCTTTGCACTGCGGTACAAGAGAGTGACACAACGATGTTGAGTAGAGTGCCCCGGCAAGGTCAATAAAAAAGAGAGCCCAGGGGGCAGAACAAATAAAGAAATTATCAAATGAAAATTGCAGAAATATCAATCAAGCGCCCTTCACTTGTGATCGTGCTTTTTACCATCCTTATCCTTGGTGGCTTATTGAGTTACACCTCGCTGAACTATGAGCTATTGCCCAAGTTTAGTCCGTCGGTAGTATCGGTTACAACCGTGTACCCGGGCGCATCTCCAAGCGAGGTGGAGAATACGGTGTCGAAAGAAATTGAGAATGCCGTGTCTTCGATGGAGAATATTAAAAAACTGGAAACACGCTCTTTTGAAGGAATATCGATCGTCGTCATTACACTGAATAGCGGAGCCGATGTGGACTATGCCCTTAATGATGCGCAGCGGAAAGTAAACGCGGTGTTGCGAAATTTACCGGAGGATATTGATCCGCCTTCGCTGAATAAGTTTTCGCTGGATGACCTCCCGGTGATGACCTTATCAGCTTCTTCGAAACTTGATGAAGCCGCCTTTTACGATTTGATGGATAAGCGGGTTGCGCCAGTACTCTCGCGGGTGAGCGGTGTGGCAAGGGTAAGCCTCATCGGCGGACAGGAGCGTGAAGTACAGGTGAACATTGATGCCACGCGGCTCGAAGGTTATGGACTATCCTTACTACAGGTGCAAAATGCAATCCTCGCCTCTAACCTCGACTTCCCTACCGGTAGCGTACAAACGCGGGAGCGGGATATCCTCATCCGCCTTTCCGGAAAATATAAAAATGTTGATGAGCTGCGTAACCTCGTTGTTGCCAATGCGAATGGTGTACAGGTGCGATTGATCGATGTGGCTGATGTACAGGATGCGCAAAAAGATGTTGAAAAAATAGCCAGGGTAAACCAGGTGAGTTCTATTGCGGTGCAGGTGATGAAGCAATCGGATGCCAATGCGGTATCAGTGAGTAAACAGGTACAGGCGAGCTTACTTAAACTACAAGGTGACTACGCCGCTGCGGGGTTAAAGATCGACGTGGCGAATGACAGTTCCGTATACACGCTGCAATCAGCCGACGCGGTTATACATGATCTGTTTTTGGCGATCATATTGGTGGCCTTCGTGATGTTGTTCTTCCTGCACAGTGGGCGCAATGCCGTTATTGTGATGGTTGCCATCCCGGCTTCCCTGATCGCTACATTCATTGGCATGAAGTTCCTCGGGTACTCATTGAACTTAATGTCCCTGCTCGGTTTATCCCTCGTTGTTGGTATTCTCGTGGATGATGCGATCGTAGTATTAGAAAATATTTATCGCCACATGGAGATGGGAAAAAACCGGGTGCGTGCAGCCTACGAAGCAACGAAAGAAATCGGTTTCACAGTAACCTCTATTACCCTGGTGATCGTGGTAGTGTTCTTGCCAATCGCGGCCAGCACCGGTTTGGCCGCTGATATCCTGAAAGAATTTTGTGTAACTGTTGTGATGGCGACCCTATTTTCCTTACTGTCTTCGTTTACGATCGTGCCCTGGCTTTCATCCCGCTTTGGTAAACTTGAACGCATTACGGGCAAGTCCATCTTTGGAAAGATCATCATTCGATTTGAAAAAGGCCTGCACAGTTTCACTAACTGGGTAACCAATATCTTGAAATGGTCGCTGGCTCATAAGAAGACAACCCTGGGTGTGGTATTTGGTTTGTTGATCACCTCTTTCTACCTCATCCGGGCTGGGTTTATCGGCGCCGAGTTTTTTGCCAAAAGTGATCGCGGAGAATTCCTGGTACAGATCGAATTGCCAAAAGACGCGTCTATTGAAAAAACAAATGCGGTGACTCAAAAAGCGGAGAATTATTTGCGCACGAAACCGGGCGTTACCCGGTTGATCAGCACCGTTGGACAATCAAGTGATGGCCAGGGTGGGGTGCAGGCTACACCTTATAAGGCTGAAGTGAGTGTACAATTGGTGCCGAAAAATGAGCGGGCAGATGATGCCAATATTTACGCGGCGAAAACAAAATTGGAACTCGAGCCGCTATTGGTTGGAGCGAAAATTAAAACCGTGCCCATAAGCATTTTAGGCCAGGCAGAGCAGGCGCCGCTTGCGTTGATCGTGACAGGTCCTGAACTTGATAGCGTGATGGTATTTGCCAACGCCGCCCTGGCAGAGTTAAGAAAAGTGAAAGGTGCTTCAGAAATGCGTTTATCGGTTGAATCGGGAAACCCGGAGATCAACGTGCAGGTGGACCGGGATAAAATGGCTTCGCTTGGCTTATCATTGGCAACAGTTGGTACAACCATGCAAACCGCGTTCAGTGGAAATACAAACGGCAAGTTTCGCCAGGGTGAATATGAATATGATATCAACATTCGCTACGCAAGTTTCAACCGGCAAAGCCTGCAGGATGTAAGTAACCTGTTATTTTTAAACGATAAAGGTCAGCAAATACGCCTGGCGCAATTCGCGAATATCAAAGAAAGTTCGGGTCCGAGTCAACTGGAACGGCGTGATAAAAGTACTTCGGTAACTGTGCAGGCGCAAACAGTTGGTCGTCCGGCAGGAACGGTTGCTGCTGAGTGGCAGACTTCGTTTGATAAAATTAAAAAGCCAACTGGCGTGTCGTATGTGTGGGGTGGTGATATGGAAAACCAGAGTGAAGGTTTTGGCTCGCTTGGTATTGCCTTGCTGGCAGCGATCGTACTGGTTTACCTGATCATGGTATCGTTGTATAACAGCTTCGTGTACCCGCTGGTAGTTTTGTTCTCGATACCGCTTTCCATCATCGGTGCGCTGCTGGCATTGGCGTTGAGTAACAACTCTCTTAACCTGTTCACGATCCTCGGGTTGATCATGCTCATTGGTTTGGTAGCGAAAAACGCCATTATCCTGGTCGACTTTACCAACCAGCGAAAAGCGGAAGGCGCCAGTACCTACCAGGCACTGATAGATGCAAACCACGCCCGTTTACGTCCTATCCTGATGACCACCATCGCGATGGTTATCGGAATGTTGCCGATCGCCTTGGCGAGTGGGGCAGGGGCGGAGTGGAAAAATGGATTGGCCTGGGTGATCATCGGCGGGCTATTGAGCTCCTTATTTCTTACGCTGGTAGTCGTGCCCGTTATGTATTCAATATTTGACAAAATGATTGCTAAGTTTAGCAAGAAAAAAGTAAAGCCGATAGATGACCTGATGGTGGAAGATTATGAACCACAGGAATTGCACGAAGCTTATGAAGGTAGCTTCAATCCCTCGCATGTGTAGTTGATAAAGATGTTTTTATTCTGAGGAGCAGGAAGGTGAAAACTTTCCTGCTTTTTTTATGTTCGCACTACAGTTTCTTATGATGCAGGAATTTGCTATATTGGTGAGGCTTCATGCCATTAAATTTCATTCTTGATGGACGTAAATATATTTTTGGCTTCTTCCGCTGAATTGAAAGAAGACCGCAACCAGGTGCAGGTGTTTATCAGCCAGTTGAATGACGAATGGTGCCACCGCGACATTTGCTTCAAAATTAAACTCTGGGAGAATTTTATTGATTCCATGTCCAAGGATGGGCTGCAGGAAGAGTACAATAAAGTGGCCGCAGACTGCGACATTTTTTTAATGCTTTTTTTCACCAGGGTGGGAAAATACACAGAGCAAGAATTTGAAGTCGCCTTCAAACAATTCCAGCTAAACAAGAAGCCCCGCATTTACACTTATTTCAAAGACGCGTATATTTTTACCGGTGAAATTGATGACGAGATCATCAGCATGCTGCAGTTTAAAAAAAAGCTGGCTGAATTAAATCATTATCCAACCGGGTACACCAGTATCGAAGACTTTAAATGGAAATTTTGCCGCCAGCTCGAGAAGATCTATGGCAATAAAATGTCGCCGGTTTACGACCTGAAAAATATCAAAAGCAAAGCACAGATCGACGCGTTGGCCATTGAGAACGTGTGTAAATTATTATCGCCCCAGTCTGATGAAACCAGTTTGCAAACCCTGCGTTTACCTGAATTGATCGGGCGGGCCTCAGAGTTTGGCAAGAATGCCGTTTTTCAATTAGCCAAAGTAAACCGCCGGTCAAATCGAAGCAGCGATCGCGACCTGATGGCCAGGTCGATTCCCATATTTGAAGCGTTGGTGGAAGCCAATGTGCGGAAGGATAAACATTATTATTTCGGCCAACTCGCTTACGCTTTAAAAGATCAGAATTCGCCAGACTGGAAAAAAGCGGAAGAACATTTCAACCTCGCGATCGATATCCGTGGCCCCGGGCAGCCGGAATATTTTTATGAGTTCAACCGGGCAATCTGTAAAGTATACACCACGGTGGGAAACAGCGGCAGTCCCGATTCCAATGTGAAGGCGATGATCCTGCAGGACCTCGGTTACGCCAAAAGAGGGATCGGTCAAAGTTTTGAAAAACTGCTGCAGGAAGATCTCGACAACCGACCGCTCTGGAAATGGCTGCAAACAAACGCGATCAGTCCGGCCGAGCTCTGATAACTCCTACATTCATTATCATTACCCGCATTATTAATTTCTCACAAGTAGCAAGTTTGCTGGCATCATTCCTGCTTGGTTTTAGCGGGTTTAACTTTCTGGAAGAGGGGTTTAAGATTCAATTGCATACTCATTCCAGGTAACATAATTTATTCATTTCAATTAAAACTGATCCTTCATGCGAATCGCTACTTACAATGTGAACGGTGTTAATGGAAGATTGCCTGTCCTCCTGCGTTGGCTCAAAGAAACCAGTCCCGACGTGGTTTGCCTGCAGGAGTTAAAAGCACCGGAGGAAAAATTTCCCGTGAAAGCAATTAATGATGCAGGCTATCATGCGATCTGGCATGGCCAAAAAAGCTGGAACGGCGTGGCGATACT
>JAURWD010000135.1 GCA_030655145.1 Ferruginibacter sp. | reverse complement strand
ACAACAGTCCGCTCGCGGTTTTTAAATCAAATAAATAAGGAAGGCCCGGCGGACATTACCGCCAATCAATAAATCTTTTTAACCGGCGCCATTCATTTAATGCTTCATTGATTTTCGTTTGTTTATTCCCTTTCTTTTGCTCCCTGATTTGAGCTATTCGTTCACGCAGAAACGACAAGTAGTCTGGCGGGATAAAATTCTATCTTAATATTACCTAAATGACTCTTACTTTGTTTATAAATACAATTACGTTCTATGCTTTTTGAGTTCATACTGGCCGCGTTTCTCTCAAACTACCTGCGGAAGAAATTGCAGCCATCTACCTTTACAATTCCGTGGGACAAAATTTTGACCGCGGCGATGGTGGTGTCTATCGGGCTGATGGTAATTTCAACAACCGTTTCATCCGCTAAAAACCTGGTAGGGATCGCTATTTATACTATTCTCTGTGGGCAGGTTTATATCAGCCTCACCTATCCCGAGTTTAGCACTGCCAAATCCATGGTCCACGCGGTTATTCCCTACATCATCATTGCTTTTTTAACCTTTATCATCAGGTGGATAAGTCGTCCATTTTATGCCGAATGGAATAACTATTTTGAAACGGGGCAACTATTTGCAGTTATCTGGATGATCGCAATGGCGGTGATCGTAAACCGCCAGAACAAAGCACTGGAGAAACAAAAACTTCAACTGCTGGAAAAAGAAAAAGAGAACAAGATTACCGAGACTTTAAAAGCTGCATTGGAAGTTCAAGTGGCCGAACGAACCGCTGCCCTCACTTTGCAAAAAGACGAACTCGAACATGCACTGGTGGAATTGAAAGCAACTCAGGAGCAATTGATCCAATCAGAAAAAATGGCTTCGCTCGGTGAACTGACCGCCGGTATTGCCCATGAGATACAGAACCCGCTGAATTTTGTAAATAATTTTTCCGAAGTAAATGCGGAATTGATCACGGAGTTAGAGCATGAAATAACCAAAGGAAACATAGAAGAAATTTTATTGATCACAAAAGACATCCGCGATAACCAGGAAAAAATAACCCACCACGGAAAACGGGCAGAAGCGATCGTAAAGGGAATGCTGCAACATAGCCGGAACAGCACCGGGCAAAAAGAACCTACTGACATCAATGCGCTTGCAGACGAATACCTGCGTCTTGCTTACCACGGGCTTCGGGCAAAAGATAAAACATTCAATGCCGCCATGAAAACCGAGTTTGATCCGGCGATAACAGCTGTCAATGTAATTCCACAGGATATCGGGCGGGTGATCTTGAATCTTATCACCAACGGGTTTTATGCGGTCGCAGAAAAAAAGAAACTCGGCCTGGCCGGTTACGAACCGACGGTGAAGGTTTCCACGCGAAAACTTCGGCCTGGAGCAAATGGCGGAGAGAAAATTGAGATTCGGGTTAGCGACAATGGAAGTGGCATTCCTAAAAAAATACTTGACAAGATCTTTCATCCATTTTTTACCACGAAGCCAACAGGCGAAGGCACCGGCCTTGGGTTGAGCATGAGTTACGAGATCATTACCAAGGGGCATGGAGGCGAATTGAGGGTCGAGAACAGGGAAGGAGAGGGCGCAACATTTATCATTCAGTTACCCGCATAAAATAAACAAACGATGATGAAAATTTTGGTTGTCGATGACGAACGAGACATTCAACTCCTCTTTGAACAACGGTTCAGGAAAGAGATCCGTGACCACCAGCTTGTATTTGCCTTCGCTTTTTCAGGTGAAGAAGCACTGGAATACCTAACGCAACATGCCCACGAGGCGGTGCTGATCTTATCCGACATTAACATGCCAGGTATGAGTGGTCTCGAATTGCTGGAGCACATTAAACATACCTATTTAAAACCACCTCCGGTAGTGATGATGATCACCGCCTATGGAGACGAAGAAAATTATAACATAGCCAAACGGTTAGGCGCAGACGATTTTTTGACCAAGCCGGTTGATTTTACCCTTTTGAAGGAAAAGCTTAAAACTATTGCATGATATCCAAGATTTTAGTGGTTGATGATGAAACTGATTTGGAAATTCTCATCAAGCAGAAATTCAGAAAAAAGATCCGCGATCAACAATACGAGTTTGTGTTCGCGGTGAATGGTAACAACGCATTGGAGCAACTGAGCATTCATGGCGACATCAAAGTTGTGCTGAGTGATATCAACATGCCCGAGATGGATGGCCTCACCTTACTTACCAAACTGAACGAGCAAAACGCAATATTGAAATCGGTGATCGTATCCGCTTACGGTGATATGGAAAATATCCGCACAGCAATGAATCGCGGAGCTTTTGATTTTGTGACGAAACCAGTAAACTTTGAAGATCTCGAACTCACGATCGAAAAAACGATCAAGCATGTTGACCAGATGAAGGAAACCCTTCGTGCTATTAAAGAAAATAATATTCTGAAAATGTATGTGGACGAAACCGTCCTCAACTTCATGGACAGCCGCGAATTTGAGACCTCGCTGATGAAGAACGAAACCGTGGAAGCTACGGTTGCGTTTCTTGACATCTGTGGCTTTACCGCAATCAGTGAGAATGAATCACCTGATATGGTGGTGCAACTGTTGAACAGTTACTTTGATGTAATGGTGAAGAAGATCATTGAGCAGGGCGGCTTCGTTGACAAGTTTATGGGAGATGCCATCCTTGCCGTTTTTCGCGGTGAATATCATCTCGATCGTGCGATTGATGCCTGTCTCGCCGTTCGGTCGGAAATATCAAAAATGCCTGCCGTGTCTGACAACGTTGTGTTTAAACCGCATGTATCAGTTGGCATTCACAGTGGTACCCTGGTGTCTGGAAATATCGGCTCGGTAAGTCTCCGCCGCCTCGATTACACCGTGATCGGTGATGTGGTGAATACCGCTCAACGTTTACAATCTGTCTCTGGTCCCGGCCAGATCATCATCAACGAATTGTCGTACCATAAGGTGAAAGAATCTTTTATCTGTAAAAAGATCGGGGAAGTAAATTTAAAAAACAAATCCCTCAGCACCATTATTTACGAGGTCGTCGAATAGCAATTGGTGATGCATGAAAAGTCAATTCTTCCCTTTTCATTATCATGGCCATGATCAAATAAATTGCGAAGATCGGTGGAGTTATTTTGCCCTTTTAAACGAGTAAATTTTCAATCATTCTTTAATGCAAATTCAGGAATATGAAAAAGTTATTTGTCGCGCCGACGATCATTCTCTCCTTATTTTTTTCCCTCGTTATCTCCTCTTGTTCTGAACAAAAGACGACACCCGCGAAAGAGGTGATAAGTGAACTCCAATTGAAGCGAGGAGCACTCATCACCTGTGGTGCTTCGGATCAAAAGTTCGGCCAGCTTGATTTTGAAACTTCCTGCGATGCTACTCAAAAGGAAAACTTCAACCTTGCTGTCAAGCTCTTGCATTCGTTTGAGTATGAGGAGGCGGAAAAAGTTTTCGCAAAAATTATTGACGCAGCACCCGGCTGCGCCATGGCTTATTGGGGAGTGGCCATGTCAAACTTCCATCCTTTATGGACGCCCTCCACGCCTGCCGAGTTGAGGAAAGGGACGAAGGCAATCGAAATTGCGCGGGGGCTCTCCAACCAAACTGAAAAAGAAAAAGCTTACGTCAATGCCATTGCGGCCTTTTATGATGACTGGGAGAAAACTGACCACCGCACCCGCTGCCTGCGTTTCGAAAAGGCTATGGAAAAATTATATGCTGCAAATCCGGGCGAAAAGGAAACGGCGATATTTTATGCGCTCTCTTTAACAGCAGCGGCTGACAAAGCCGGTAAGACCTACACCAAACAAAAAAAAGCCGGTGCAATCCTTACTACTCTATACGCCGGTCAGCCCGATCATCCGGGCATCGTGCACTACATCATTCATACTTATGATGTGCCGGAGCTGGCAACACTCGCTTTACCTGCGGCCAGGAAGTATGCAACGGTTGCACCATCTTCTGCCCATGCCCTCCATATGCCGTCGCACATTTTTACCAGGCTTGGTTTGTGGGATGAAGACATTCAATCTAACCTGGTTTCTGTCAGCGCTGCCAAATGTTATGCTGCAGAGGCAGGCATCAACGGCCATTGGGACGAAGAACTGCATGGCCTCGACTATCTTGAATATGCCTACCTGCAACAAGGTGATAACGACAAAGCAAAGACGCAATTAAACTACCTCGCGACGATCAGTCATGTAGAACCTATCAACTTTAAGGTTGCCTATGCATTTGCGGCTATGCCTTCGCGTTACTACGTGGAAAACAGGATGTGGAAAGAAGCTGCTAACCTTGA
Source organism: Ferruginibacter sp. (assembly GCA_030655145.1). Classification (GTDB taxonomy): domain Bacteria; phylum Bacteroidota; class Bacteroidia; order Chitinophagales; family Chitinophagaceae; genus Ferruginibacter. The sequence goes on along the minus strand of JAURWD010000135.1, from coordinate 15,107 downwards.
AGCAGCTCATGCAAATTTTGCCTGGGAAAATTTTCCCTGGCAGAAAGCGGTATTTGTCTACACCCGTTTTTTAGGTGCGATTAACCTGGAGAATTTTGTGCAGGCGAAGCAGGAGTTGACTGAGTTGCGGCGTTTATATGAATTGCTCAAAGTGAAAGACCCATACCAGGCCAACCAGGTATTAATCCAGGTCCGTTCTGCTGAAGCGTGGATCAAGTTCAAACAGGGAGACCGGGCTGCTGGGTTGAAGCAAATGCAGGCTGCAGCTGACATGGAAGACAACACCGGCAAGCATCCGGTTACACCCTGTGAAATAGTTCCGCAGCGGGAGCTGCTCGGCGAAATGTTGATGCAATCAAAAGATCCGGCAAACGCATTGATTGCCTATGAGACCAACCTGAAAAATAATCCCGGAAGGTTCAACGGGATATATGGTGCCGGCCTTGCCAGTGAGCAGTCTGGCGACACTGCCAAAGCAAAGCTGTATTACGCCAAGTTGCTTGAGCTGGCAGGGACAGGCGTCATTACACGGCCCGAGATAAAAATGGTTAAAACCTATCTTCAAACACACTAGCAGGCCGGTAAATAATGACAGGGTTCTGAAGCTGCCCACAAAACGGTTTACCGTGCTCGCTATATTGCCTGTACCCTTTACATTTGTACCAGGAGAGATTGCTTTGCTGAAAGTCTATGTACACTCCCGCGAATAGCTTAATACTTTAAATAAAATGTTATGGGAAAATTAATTGTGTTCATGCACGTATCATTGGACGGTTTTGTAGCTGGTCCAAATGGAGAGATGGATTGGATCAAGGTGGATGAAGAAATGTTTGATTATGCCGGCAAGCAAACAGACCTCGCGGGAACGGCTCTCTATGGACGCACTACCTACGAGATGATGGACGCTTATTGGCCAACAGCTGCTGATCAACCCAATGCTTCGGCGCATGATATTAAGCATGGTCATTGGTATAACCAGGTGCAGAAAGTAGTGCTGTCAACGACCATCAAATCCAGTGACTCCAAAACGACGATTCTTAACAGCGATGCTCCCGCCCAGGTAGAAAAACTAAAACAGGACAGCACCGATAACATCCTCGTGTTTGGCAGTCCGACCGCCGTACATACCTTTCTGCATCATCAACTCATCGACGAGTTCTGGTTGTTTGTGAATCCAATTATACTCGGTACCGGCATTCCCATGTTTAAAGACCTGCAGTCAAGACTCGATCTTAGCCTTCTTGAAACGGTACCATTAAAGTCGGGGGTTATTTGTCTTCACTACAAAACAAAATAATTTAAAAAGCGACGTTCCTCCTCTCCATCTATCTCAACAATCTTTATGTCAATATTTAAACAGGCAACTTTTATCGCTTGCCTCCTGGTGAGTTTTATACAAGAAATCAGCGCTCAAAAAGCGCAGGATACTGTTTCGATTGAAGTCAATTTTCAGAAAACCATGGGGCCGTTGAAACCGATCTGGGCTTTCTTTGGTTATGATGAGCCGAACTATACATACATGAAGGACGGACGGAAGTTGCTGACTGAAATTGCCCAGTTGAGTAAAGTTCCGGTCTATGTTCGGGTACACAGTTTGCTCGTTACCGGTGACGGGAAAGCCGCGTTGAAATGGGGTTCTACCAATGTTTACACTGAAGATGCCAATGGAAAGGCTGTCTATAACTGGCAGATCATCGATAGTATTTTTGATACGTTCATTCAACGCGGGATGAAGCCCATTGCCCAGATCGGTTTTATGCCTGAGGCTTTATCTGTAAAACCGCAACCCTACCGCCATCATTGGAAACCGGGTGCAAAGTATAATGATATTTATACCGGTTGGGCCTACCCGCCGAACGATTACCAGAAGTTTGCGAATCTCGTATTTGCGTGGGTGAAACATTCTGTTGCCCGCTATGGCAAGAAGGAAGTGGAAAGTTGGTATTGGGAACTTTGGAATGAGCCGGACATTGGCTACTGGCAAGGAACAGTTGAAGAGTATATCAAGTTGTATGACTACACCGCTGATGCTGTGAAGCGGGCGCTTCCGACGGCGAAAATCGGGGGACCGGAAACTACGGGTCCGGCCAGTGAAAAGGCAGCCGCTTTTTTAAAGACGTTTCTCGATCATATTGTAAGTGGAAAAAATCATGTTACGGGCAAAACGGGTGCACCATTGGATCTCATCACCTTTCATGCGAAGGGACAACCAAAGCTGGTTAATGGAGTCGTTCAAATGAACATGGGGCGCCAGCTCAGCGATATTGATAATGGATTCCGAATTGTGGCATCTTATCCCACCTTGAAACATTTGCCCATCATCATTGGCGAATCCGATCCCGAAGGTTGCGCCGCCTGTTCGGAAGATTTTAGTCCGCAGAATGCTTACCGCAATGGAACGATGTACTCAAGTTATACCGCGGCGTCTTTTGCCCGTAAGCATGACCTGGCGGCTAAGTATGGGGTGAACCTGTTAGGCGCCGTTACCTGGGCCTTTGAGTTTGAAGACCAAGCCTGGTTCGCCGGCTTTCGCGACCTCGCAACCAATGGGGTAGACAAACCGGTGTTGAATGTCTTTCGCATGTTTGGTATGATGCAGGGTAACAGGGTAGAAGTGAGTAAAGATCTTGCACATAATTTTCAGTCTATCCTTGATTCCGGGGTTCGGGGTGAAAGGCCGGACGTGAACGCGTTCGCCGCGGCTGATCAACGGTCTGCGACGGTGATGGTCTGGAATTATCATGATGATAACATCCTTGACGTTCTTCCTGCCTCGGTAAAGTTGCAACTTGCGGGTATGCGTAACGGTAAGGTACGCCTCACGCAGTACCGCATCGACCAGGAGCTGAGTAATTCTTACACTAGTTGGAAAAAAATGGGTGCACCAAAGACACCGACATCTGGCCAAATTGCTGAACTGGAAAAGGCAGGGCAGCTAAAGCAATTTTCATCCCCGCAGGAACTCACCGTAAAAGAAGGGAAACTTTCCACCCACCTCGACCTTCCCCGCCAGGGAGTGGCATTACTGCGCCTGGAATGGTGAGTTGCTATTAACCAGCGGCGGCAAGTATCCATCAAGATCAACTGATTGCAGAAAACTAAAAAATTGCCAGCGGTATGCATGCTGAAATGTTTAAAGACATTTTCAGTCTTATATTTATGGAGCGCAGGCACGCTTGTTCGCTGCGGCCCCGGTTGTAAAAAATTACATTTCTGAATTACCTGTTTCTTAAAAAATAAATTTTAAAGATTTGCTATGCAAAATGAAAATTCAAAATCAAGAAGGAAATTTTTACAGCAGATAGGCGCAACGACCCTTGCCGCGGCAGCATCACCGTTATCGTCGTTTGCTGCTCGTGAAAAAGCGGACGAACGCATGCTCACCTATGACCAAAAGATCTCCGCGAATGATAAGATACGCGTTGGAGTTATCGGGTATGGGGTGCAAGGGCATTTTGATATGGATAAAGCGCTTAAGGTTCCGGGCGTTGAATTGGCCGGGATCTGTGATCTATATACCGGGAGGTTAGAGAATGCGAAAGAAAAGTTTGGTGCAGAAACTTACACTACAAGGAACTATAAAGAATTACTGGATAGAAAAGACATCGACGCCGTGATCATTGCCACTACTGATTGCTGGCACGCACGCATCGCGATTGATGCACTGCAAAAAGGGAAGCACGTGTACCTGGAGAAACCCATGGTATACAAGATCAGCGAGGGCAATGATGTGATAAGGGCCACTGAAAAATCGGGAAAAGTGTTGCAGGTTGGCAGCCAACGCGTCAGCAGTATTGGTTATGCAAAAGCAAAAGAATTATTGGCTTCGGGGGAAATAGGAAAACTCAATATGATCAATGCGGTGTACGATCGCCAGAGTTCCATCGGGGCCTGGGAGTATACCATTCCTAAAGATGCAAACCCCATGACCATAGATTGGGATAAGTTCATCGAGGTCACGGAAAAAATGGCTTTTGATGCCAAAAAGTTTTTCTGGTGGCGGGCGTTTAAAGAAGTTGGCACCGGTGTGGCCGGAGATCTTTTTGTCCATTTGTTGAGTGGGTCACATTTCATTACAAATTCGAAAGGGCCGGAAACGATCTTTAGCACAGGTCAGTTTAGTTATTGGAAAGATGGACGCAACCTGCCCGATGTGATGTCAGGCGTGATGCAATACCCCGACAGTGCGGAGCATGCGGCTTACCAAATGACCTTGCAGGTAAATTTCATCAGTGGTACAGGAGGCCAGGAGATCATCCGCCTGGTTGGTTCCGAAGGCGTCATCGAGATCAACGGAAATGGCCTTACGGTGAAACATAGTTTTATGCCCGAGGCACCCGGCTTTGGAGGATACGATTCCCTCTTTACCTTTTCTAAAAGTATGCAGGCTGAAATGCAAAAGGAATATGCCGCCAAGTGGACAGCAGAGCAAAGAAAAAGAAAGGTAAAGGAGGATATTATTTTTAAAGCGCCCCAGGGCTATGATGAACAGCTGGATCATTTTACAAACTTCTTTGACGCGGTAAGGACCGGTAAAAAAGTTGTTGAAGATGCAACCTTCGGATTCAGAGCTGCTGCTCCCGCCCTGGCTTGTAATGAAAGTTTCCTGTCTAAGAAAATTGTGCGGTGGGACCCGGTGAATATGAAATTGAAATAGGGTAAAAGGTTGGCACCCCCGCTGACAACCGAACATTAAACAAACTGAACATGAGAAAAGTAATAGCCGCAATTAATATCTCAATTGATGGATTCTGCGACCATACGGCAGGCCTGCCTGATGAAGAAATACATCAACATTATTCAGATTTATTGGGTGAGGGAGATGTAATGCTGTATGGCAGAACAACCTACCAGCTGATGGAATATTGGCGAACGGTTTTGGAAAATCCTTCAGAAGAAAAATCAATGAACGAGTTTGCCAGGGCTATTGACAAGATTCCAAAAATTGTTTTCTCTCATACCCTCAAAACTGTTGATTGGGAAACTGCCCGGCTAGCGACGCGGAAACTTGAAGAAGAAGTGTTGGAACTCAAACAACAAACCGGGAAAGACATTTTTGTGGGTAGTCCGAGTTTGATCTCGGCTTTAACGAACCTTAATTTGATAGATGAATTCCAGCTTTGTGTGCATCCTGTTGTAGTAGGAGCTGGTTTACAATTATTTAAAAACCTGGATGACAAGCTGATTTTTAGACTCTCAAGAACAAAAACATTTAGCGGAGGTGCAATCATTCTTTACTACGAACCGAAGACCAAATAAAACAATGAGCAGCTCATAATTCATAGCTCAGCTTCGGCGGGATCTTCAAACTTAAAGATCCGCCGTCCTCGTTCTAACATCATTTCGTATTATTTCATCAACACAGTTTTAGCCAGCATCAGAGCCGTTGGCAAGTGTTTCAAATAGCCCAACTTCGGCTATGCAAAACCGTTAGCAGCAATAAGCATGAGCGTACAATTAATTTTACATACCGGTTTATTAGTTTTCCTTTTCCAAAGTGCTTGCTTTTCACAACAGCCACAAAAGGCACTGGAGAAATATATTTCGAATAAAGACAGTGCTTATAAAGCTGAAGTTGTAAATATCGTAACGAATCAACAAGGCAGGCTCTATGAAGTGTCGCTGGTTTCTCAAACCTGGCAAAAAATTAACTGGACACACCGATTGATTATTTTTTTCCCGGAGAATGCGAAATATTCAAATACGCTGCTGCTTGTACTAAGGCATATTTACGACAGAAATCAAGCCTTGGCCAGTCTCAAAGTCATCAGTGATTCTACAGGCACTACGTCGGCTATCCTGTACGATATTCCGAATCAACCGCTATTCAACGGAAAAGAAGAAGATGATCTGCAGGCATACACTTTTTCCAGGTACATAAACACAGGAGATGAAACCTGGCCAATTTTGTTTCCGATGGTAAAGAGTGTTACTCGGGCTATTGACGCAATTCAAGCATTAGCGGGAAAAGAAGAAAGATCAACACTAAGTAAATTTATAGTTGCGGGACACTCGAAAAGAGGCCACACTTCATGGCTGGCGGCTGCCGTGGATAGCCGGATTAAAGGCATTATTCCAATGGCTATTGATGTATTGAATGCTCCCTTGCAATTACCGCATCATCTAAAAATGTTTGGTAAGTTTAGTACACCTTCCAAAGACGCTACAGATTTTTTATCAGAATTAAAGAAGCCGCTCGGAAAGAATTTGATACAAATGATAGATCCCTATTCCTATAAAGATAGCCTGGCATTACCTAAGCTAATTGTATCCGCTACCAATGATGATTACTTTCCTACGGACGCTTTAAATCTGTATTGGGACGGATTAAAGGGTGCAAAATCCATTTTGTATTTGTCTGACGCCAGTCATGTTCGTGCGGACAGTGACCCAAGAATTAATCCGACTGCTTTTGCCTTTGTAAGAGCCATAGATATTGAGAGAACACTACCTCAATTAAACTGGAAATGGGAACGTTCCAAACAACTACTTAAGTTGACCATAAATACAGACAGTACCGCTACCAGGGCGGTTTTATGGCAGGCAAGTTCACAAAGCAAAGACTTTAGGGAAAGCCAATGGAGTAGTTCCTCAGTAAAACAAATACATAATGGTTCCAGGAGGCAGTTTGAAATTGCTGTGCCAGGCTTAGGTGCTGATAACAGGCTGTTTTATGGCGAAGTAGAGTTTGAGCAGAATGGTCATAAGTTTTTGCTTTCCACCCAAATTTATCGGTATTCAAGTAACTAGGTTTTTGCAGGTGATTATACATATTCTTCTCATTACTTTTATTAGGCGCGCCGTAGCTATGTGCGCTGCCAAGTTAAAAAATGGTTGATCTCAACCCTTCTCTTCGCAACCCAGCAATAGAACCATAGAAATTTGAAATGTAGACCAGCAGCGTTCCTGACTGCTTTACTTCATCAATTCGTTGCAAAGAGGGATTCCGCCAAAGGCTGTTCTTCCTGTTGTTTTTCTTTGAGCCGATGCTGGCTACGGGTCTATTTACGGTATCCCACACTGGCCTTCTCCCAACAGGTACCATTTAGGTACAACAATTTCAAGGAAAACGAGGAAGCATTTAGCATAGAATTGATATTGCGTTTCTTCTAAAGTCGAATTTTCTTCGGTTACTCCGTGTGCAAATACCGCCGGCCGATGAATTAATGAAAACTCCCACATATGTTGCGTTGTTACAAGATTATGATGCAAATATGTCAGACTTCACAAAGGAGGCCTGGGAAATAGATGGAAAAGTTCCTGTCTTAAATGTGCTGGCTGACCGACCTGAGTGGACAGAATATGCGAAAGTATGGTTGACGAAAAATGCGCCTCAATCAAAGATCGAAGCCTTGGGATTGCATTTTATGTGCTGGGAGTTTGCTGATGAGTTCAATCTAATTGTTGATTCTTTTCTTAAAAAAGCTGGGTGAACAGAAGAGTAATTAAGTGCGCCCTCAGGCCGAACAAATTTCGTGTATCAATTTATCGTTCAAAAATAACTTTAAGCTAAAACTTATTGACTGAAAAACTTGAAAAGGAAATCACGTGTATGTGGGAAGGGAGTGGAGAATAGCGGGTTCGAACCGCTGACCTCTTGCATGCCATGCAAGGAAAACTATCACGTAGGCATATCAATAACCTATTTTCTGTTTCAATTTACTTAGATTCATCAATGACTAGAAGCCTACAGACACTACGGTCTAGGTGAAGGGATGGGTGGTAGTCACCTTCCATCTAATCTGCTTGTTACTTTTCTACCTTTCCACCCTTCTTCTACCTATCCCTGCACTTCATTCTGCACTCATTCTGAAACTTCCCGCCTAGTACTCAGTACATCTTTCAAAATCCCTGCACTATGCCGATTACACCTTGATTTTCCATAGTAGAGTCTGAATAAATTGGGTCAGAAGGCTGCAACAGGCCTATCTATTTTATTCACTCTAAATTAATCAATCATGAAGTTTTCAATTTCAACTTTTTGGGATTCTAGGGCAGTTGACTCATCTAAATTATCAAGGGTAATGCTGTCAATCAATCTACCTTCTAAATCTTTTTTTGTCACTATTAGGGGATTGAAGTGTTCCCGTTCTGATTATGATAAATCTTTTACTCCTAAATCTATTTCTGATGTTCAAAGGGAAATTAAGTCTGTGATTGACTTGGAAATTTTGAAAGCTGATACCATTCTGAAACGATTAGCTGACAATGCTTCAAAAGAATTGTTTTTGAAGTATTACAAATCAGGATTGATATCTTCTACTGATAAAACTGATTTATTTAAGTTATGGGATGAATTGATTGCTGACCTGTATGCAGAAAATAGGTTTGGTGGTTCTGATAACAATAAGCATGCAAGGGATTCCTTCTTCAAATTTCGTCCTAAGATTTTCCTTGAAGACATAGATGAAAAGTTCCTTAAGGATTATCGTAAGTATATGCTTGAAAACAATCGTTCTGTTTCTACTGTTGGGATTTATGTTAGGGCTTTACGTTCCCTATATCAACAATGTATTAAAGATGGTTTGATTGTGGTAAAGGTCAATCCCTTTTTAAATGTTTCTGTTGGTTGGACAGTAGCTTCTAAATCTGTTTTATATCCTGAACAATTGAAAGCCTTATGGGAATATCAACCTGATGGTCTTATGGAAACTCGTGCTAAGGACTTCTTTTTCTTTTGTTATTTAGGAAACGGAATCAATCCTAAAGATGTATCTGAATTGAAGGTAAAGAATGTCAAGAATGATATGATTGTTTTTGTTAGGCAAAAGACAAAAGGCACTCAACAAACTCCTAAGGAAGTTATGATTTACATTGATGATGAAATCAGAAGAATATTGAACTTGTATGGCAGCAAGTCTACCAATCCTAATGATTATTTATTTGATTGGTTCAATAAGTGCAAGGATTTGAAGCATCACAATGCTACCTTCAAACGTTTCAAGGGAACTCATAATTCATCATTGAAGAAGATAGCTGCTAAATTGAAAATGGGAAGTAGTATTTATCTAGGGATAGCACGTCATAGCTTCGCCACTAAACACAAATTGGATGGCACTCCTACATCTTATATATCTGAATTTATGGGACATTCAAATCAAAAGACTACTGAGTCTTACATGAAAAGTTTGCCTTCTGATGTTATGAAAGGCGCTAACAGTAAGCTATTATCTTTTGGATAGCTGATACATTGTATAGCTGAATTGATTGGGTTGAACGCTGGGTAGCTGGCTAACTCATGCTAATAGGGATTGACATAACGTCTTTCCCTTTTTTACTTGATAGAATATTAGTATGTTTAAGTATAAAACTTACTTAATGAAAAATGATAAAACTAAACAAGAACGGCAAGTGGAAAAAGAAGTATGCGGCATTGTGATGCCAATTTCTGACACAGATTCTTATCCAAAGGGACATTGGGCAGAAGTGAAATACATTTTAGATGATGTGATTGAACAAGCAGGTTTTACACCAAACTTAGTAAGCTATGCCGACGAATCAGGTCTAATTCACAAAAGAATAATAGACAACCTTTTCAACAATCCTATTTTGATTTGTGATGTAAGTTCCAAGAATCCAAATGTGATGTTTGAGTTAGGATTGAGATTGGCTTTTGATAAAGCAACTATTATAATAAAAGATGATGATACTACTTACACTTTTGACGCTGGAGTTATTGAACACTTAACATATCCAAAAAACTTACGCTTTGCTGAAATTGAAAAATTTAAAATTGCCTTGCTTAACAAGATATTATCCACACATAAAAAATCACTTACTCCAGAATATTCTACCTTCTTGAAAAACTTTATACAGTACAAACCAAAACTTGAAGAACAAGAATTAAGCAATAGTGACTATATGTTTAAAATGTTTGAAATAATTCAAAGTCAATTGGGCGATTTACAAAATAAAGTCCACCCTAATTTCAATAAGCAAGAAGCACAACGGTTAGCACGGGATAAAGTTTATTCTGATAATCAAGCATTTTTTGAAGGCATCTTTCACCACTATTCAATTATCAATTTTGAAAAGCTAAAGGATGCAAAGGAAGATGACATAATAAGTGAGTTTATTACTTTCTTAAGAAAAGACCATCCTTTGTCTGCTTCGGAAACACTCGACTTGATTGAATCAATTCCATCTTGGGTACAAAAATACATCGTCATCAAAAAGCTGTTGCCTCATCAATGACCCACTATGATTTTTTAGCCTTATCGGAAAGTGAAAAGCATGATGCCCTTTTGAATCATGGTGTAAAGGTTGCAAAGCGTCATGATGAAAAGCATAACTATCTTCTGTATCAAATGTTTTCATTTTATGTTGAAGGCAAGATTGAAATTGCTACAGGCAAGGCTGGTGATATTCGTTCCTTTACTTCTACAGAACCATTGAAACATTACATAAACAGCATTGACCTGTCAGGATTATCTTCCTAGTAACCTTTTCAATTGGTCTCGATGGTTTACCCCTAAGTCTTCACTGATTTGATGGACATATTTATTTTCATCTAAAATTTTCAACATTGAATTATAGTTCCTTCCTTGCATCGGAATCGAACCTAACCTCACAGTATAATTTGACATAATTAAAGGTGAATTTTTCCCACCAAAAAGAAGTGTCACTTTACATTCAGCTTCCTGATCTTCGATATTTTTATATGGCAGAACTATTGTTTCAGTTCTTTCAAATAGCTCACCGAAAAACAGTATCTGTTTTGCCGGGGTTAAGCTCAGTTCGGACGCATTAGAATAATTTGTATTTAGGGGGATTTGTGAGTGTAAGAAATGACCAGGTGCGACAATCACTCTACACACTAAATCAAATTCATTTTGAAATTTAGACGTATTCATAATGTAGATAGTAATGGTAAATCTAAATTGTTGTTCATGCACGCCTACTGCAACACTATCTATCCTAATATAGCCTTCAAGTTTAGGAAAAGTTATTTTCTTGAAAAGTGCTTCGACGTAATGGTGTGGTGCCGGCTTGGTTTGTCCATCTAGTCGCATGAAGTATCGGTCTTTATATTGATGTGGTGAGTAGCTGCTTTTTTCCACTTCAATGATATAGACATAGTTACTTTCTTTATTTAGGGCTTTGAATTGTATGCTACTTGGAGATGGGCTTATTGCGTCTGCTACCCTGTTTATAAACCTATCTTTTTCGATAAATATGTCAAGCGGACATAAAGGTCCCAAAAACAATGTTGTCTTTTTGTTTTCGTCTTTGACACCTTTCGGTGCGCCCCAAATTATTATTCCACCTTCTGAGTTAAGCAAACTTGCTACGACCTTTATGATTGTGTTTTCACGTTCGGTAGTAGTGTCACCTTTCCCAAAATCTTTTGGATAAGATTTGAATTCAATCTTGTCTGATTCTTCCTTTTCTTCTATGAAATAATTTTCAATGTCTTCATACAGTAAATCATCTAGGTCTTTTCCGAAATAAAGTTTAGAATATCCCATTTACGTTAATGTTTAGCGTACAAGATAAAACATTAACCAGCAAAAGCTTGACAGTAAGCAGAGTAGACTCGAACTGCCAATATTTAATCAGGTTGTTGCTGTACCTTGCCTAAAAATTAGCTTCTATGAAAAAAGAAAAAAAGCAATCGGAACCAACCGGAAATGATATTCATATATATTTTGATTCCTTTATTAACGATAGGCCTTTAAAGCGATTCTACAAGCTTCGGGTAAAGTCACTTGGCTTCCAATTAAGGGAAAATTATAGATGGGAAGGAGTCATGGATGATGGTACGGTTTGGGTTGAATATGATTTGAAAACAAATGATGTAATATTTTCTGATAATTATCCGAATCAATTTCAACCTGATGCAACAGCTGAAATAAAAAGGATTACTCGTCAATTTAATTAAGAAATTAGCTAGGTAGTTCGTCGTGTTCTTTTCCATCAAACACATCAACTTTGTTTCGCGCTACTTCCATCGCCTTATTGCATATTGATTTTGATAACTTGATTATTCCTTTAAGGAATTCTAAGTTCGGATTTATAATTAAAATATTTTCACAGATTGATACCATTTCATATGTGCTGATTAGCATTGTAACTAGGAACGCTATGAAGTTCTTATCCCATTGATACATTGATTTCAATACTAATTCAAGGAAGAAAGCTGCTAGGATAAGGATAAGATATAACGCTAACTTTTCAAGTAATCCTTTCTTTAGAAACCTTGATGTAAACTTTTCACCTTTTGTCATTGATGCTTTTATACCAGTTATTACATCAAAGATGACTAAGATGAATACACAGTATAGATATACATGAATGCCTGCAAAGTAAAAGAAGAATGCAATGATTGTTTTTATGGCTGGATTGTATTTGAAGAAGTTGGTGAAGTTTTCAATTAAGTTTAATAAAAGTTGTTCTATGTAAGAGTGGTTCATTCAGGTCAGGTTTTATCCTTAAATAATGCAAATTGGAATATTACATTATCTTAGGAATACAAAACTGTACTATGCGTCTATTTAAAGATTATGAACCGGAAAAGTTCACAAAACACTTTCCGATTATTACCATTTTCCTTTTAATTACTGCAACGTCTAACTTATATTTTTTCTACAGTTATTTTAACATTTTGATTTTTGAATATATTAGTGTATCAGAAATCATACTTTCTTCCTTTTCAGTTTTGTTACTTTATTTCGTTATTGTTTTAACCTCATTTGTATGCTTAATTTTACTTTTATCTGATCTTGAAAAAAACTACAAAGATAATACGCTGTCAAAAAACTGGTTCTTAAATCGCCTTGTTTGGATTTTCGTATCAGTAGTGATTGTCGCTGCTGCCTTTGCAGAATGGCATCTGAGTAATCTCATTAAGTCAAGTGGTTTACTTGGCATCCTTGACTTTTTAAGTCAATTCATCCTCTTAACTTTCTATTCATTTTTAATAGCCTTCGCAATATTTCAGTCTGCATATGACGACTATCACAAGAATAATACACCGTATTCTTTATCAACTATTATTGCAACATCTATGATATTTCCTTTACTCTTGACCATGACTTTTGGGAATAATAAGATGTTTACAAGAATTCAGAAATTTCCCAATGAATACATGACAGAATTTTATTTCAATGATAACAGTAAAATCTTTACAAATGATTCAATCTATTATTTAGGAAAGACTAATAGTCATTATTTCTTTTGGAATAAAAGTTCAAAATCATCAACCATTATTTCGGCTAGTGAAATTAAAAAAGTTGTTATTCACCAGAGTGCTGTGAAAGTAAAGCCCCGCGTCAAAGCCGTTATAAAATCTCACAAGAAGGATACGTTAAAAAATATCAATATTTCTATGGATACTACTCCAAAAAAGAATTTGAATTAGGTATTGCGCAAGTGTTCTGTCTCATGATAGTGGCTAATTGAATATTGAAAACAATTCCAGATGTTCTATCATGGGCATCATCTAAGAACTTTTCAAAAGCAATATTCTTGATAAAAATGAACCCATCATTATCTGCTGCCCAAGTATATAAATCTTCTGCTATTAACATCATATCAGATAGAATTTCATCTTCATGACCAGATAGGTTTTGGTCTACAAGGTCTGATAGTGTTATCCTATAGGAGTGAGTATTTGTTTTATCAGCAGCAATGCTGTTTAAATACTCAATATGTGCTACTGGATATTTTATTTCCCTTTCAGCTTGGAAGTCAAAATCATCACCATACACTGTAGTATTTAGTTGTTCGTGATTTTTAAAAAAGTACTTCAAAGTTTCTTTTATTTGATTTAATGTTTTCATTCTTATGACCATGTTGTTAAAGCGTTTCGTACCCATGTATTTGTTGCGACACATACATAGACATAATCTGCTGTTATTCTTATTTCACCTGTTGTTCCTGTAGCCGTTGCTGACGCAGGGGCTGTATTCAATGCTGATAATTTAAATTGAGTAGACTTAACTGTTCCATTCACTTGTAATTTATCAGTTGCATTATCAGTAGTTGTTCCTACTAGGTAATTACCACTTGTGCCAACTACAGCTACATTATCTGTATATGTGTTTGTAAGTGTGCTAAATGTATTACTCCTATGTTTGAATGTGTTAGAATCTAATCTGATTTCAACATTGCCTACCAGTTTGTTATCTTGAAAATATACCTTGTTGTTTACAGAAGCATCTGTTGCCCTGAAACCAAATTCAGAACCTTCATTGATGAAAGTGTTGCCTTTGATAATCATGTCTTTTGCATTAGTGACCCAACCGCCTAAATAGATAGCTGCTGACGCTGTGCTTTTTGTCCTTACAGTGTTGTTTGAAAAGATGAAACCAAAGTTTGCATACACTGGTTGATTAGCTTCAACATTGTTTGTAAAATCATTTCCTTCAAATACGATATTATATCTTGGTGATGCAGCAAGTGCTACATTAGTATAGTTTAGATAATTACCTGTACCTATTCTGCTGTTTTTTACTGTCAAACTTCCAATTAGATTCAATGATGTACCAACTGCAATAAAAAATTTATTTGATTTATCAGCGATACAATTACTAAAAACTAAATCACCTACACCAGCATCATCACTGATATTGATACAACCACTGTTACCGAATGAAGCATGGGTTTTACCATAAAATTCATCTGAACATCTAAATTCTTTCACACGGTTGATGCCTATTGCTTCCATAGAAAAATTTGCACTGCCTGTGATAGTATCTAGTACACCTGACCATTTGTTTCCACTTAAGGTAACTTTTGCATTTGCATGGTCAAGTGATAGGTAGCCACACTTTTCATGAATATTATTTATCCAATTGATATTTTGTTGTGGCTGATTTCCACCTCCTATATAACCAACAGCAAAACATCTGTAAAACTTATTGTTTGATACAGTGTTAGCATAAGCTGCATTGAATGATGAAGTGTTGAATTGAACAGCCCAACCCCTACAGTTATTGAAAGTGTTGCCATCAATCAATACTCCTGAATAACCACTAGTTACATAGATAGCATGTGATGTACCTACTAAATTTCCTGTTGCGAAATCAGGATAGTAAAGAACATCTGCTGGTTCATTATCAATGATGTTATCTTGAATGATTGAATAGGAATTTGGAAAGATTGCT
>JAURWD010000122.1 GCA_030655145.1 Ferruginibacter sp. | reverse complement strand
GCAACCAGCCTCGTTAACAAAGTGCCGGGTGTTGGTATTGCACAAAGCTCCGGTAAGCCAGGATCTTCCACCAGCTTGAAGATCCGGAACCCAACGACTTTTAGTGCCCTCGGAAATACAGATCCGCTCTACGTAATTGATGGTATCATTTTAAGCAAAGAAGATTTTGATAATCTTGATGCAACGATGGTCGATAATATTTCATTTTTGAAAGATGCCGCAGCTTCTGTTTATGGTGCCCGCGGTGCAAATGGTGTTGTGCTGGTAAGTACAAAAAGAGGTAAATCGGGCAAGCCGCGTATCAGTTATTCCGGTAGTTATGGTGTGTCTGATGCAGCTTCACGTCCGGAGCGCTTGAATGCTTACGAACATCTTACCTTACTCAACAACAAATACCTCGCACGCCCGGCCTGGAACAGTTTGGTATACGACCAGCAGGAACTCGAGTATGCAAGAACGCACAACACGGACTGGCTGGAAGAGAACTGGGAAAATTCGTACCTCCAGCGACATACATTAAATGTTAGCGGCGGAAGCGATAAGATCACCTTCTTCGCCGGTGGAAACTATTACAAAGAGACTGGTAACCTACAGGATCTCACTGCTACCCGCTACGGGGTAAGGGTGGGCTTGAATGCAAAAATTACAAGCAACCTGACCGCGGATATTTCTTTTGCGAATGATTATTCAAAGCAAAATCGTCCAACCCCGAAAGGTATCGCTGGCTTCGCCGGTCAGAGTGCTGACCAAAACGACGAACTGAATGCAACCATCGGCGCGTTAATGCTGATTCCGCAATGGGTACCGATGTACATCGATGGCAAAGCGGTATTTACGACTGCACCAGGTTGGCATCCGAGAGAAGTGCAAACAACTAACACGTATGCACGCAGTAATGGAACTGGTCAAAATATCAGCGCCAGCCTCAATTATAAAATTCCCGCTATCGAAGGACTTACGTTGCGTGCACAATACGGAACGAACACCCGCACCACGCTGGGTAAAGAGTATTATGTATCCTATAATTTATATGATTTCATTCGTGAAAACAACACGCCGCTCACAACTTCTGGCGTAACCAAACAAGCCGTGATCTTTACAAACGATCCAACTGTTTCAAACCCGGTGCGATCTATCAAAAATGGTAACTCACTTCGCCTCGCTTCGGATAGAATTAAAAGCTACCAGTTTAACCAATCCATCAATTACAAACGAAAGTTTGGAAAGCATGATGTTGATGTTCTTTTATTGGCTGAACAAAGTGAAAGCGATGCGGAAAATTTTTTCTCGTCTGTTGAAGGACAGGTTATTCCGGGTGTTGATGAATTGTGGGGTTTTACGACTGACCGGTTATTCTTCGACCATGCAAGCTCAAGCAATGAAACCGGTAGAGCAGGTTATCTCGGTAGGTTGAACTATGCCTACGACGATAAATACATGCTCGAATTTGTCTTGCGCAGGGATGCCTCTCCAAACTTTCCACAGGGTTCCCGTTGGGGTTCATTCCCCTCCCTGGGTTTGGGATGGAAAATTTCAGAGGAGAAGTTTTTCCGCGATAATGTAAAGTTTGTTGACGACCTGAAGATCCGCTTCCAGTATGGTTTGACGGGTAATGACCTGGTAGGTAACTATCGCTATCTTGAAAGATTTACTCAAACCACCGGCTACTTATTCGGTAGCACGCAAACAAATGGTTTGAACAACAACGTGGTGCCAAATCCAAACATCACCTGGGGTAAATCTTTGTACAAAAACCTTGGTTTTGACGGAACGTTTTTCAACCGCAAATTCAATTTCGCGATTGATCTGTACAAACGCCAGGACTACGATGGACTACAGCAACCTTCAGCATCCGTTCCAACAACTTTTGGAATCGCCATCGCGGAAGTGAATTATTCAAAAGTCGACAGCTGGGGTATCGAGGGTGGTCTTACTTACAACGGCAAAGCCGGGAGAGATTTTACTTACTCTATAGGAGCGAACATCGGTTGGACGGATAACAAGGTTTTACAAAAATACTACGGTACGCAAGATACCGGTTGGAAATACCCGATCGGCCGTAGAACAGATAGTGGCATTGAAGGTTACCAATCCACCGAGATCTTTCGCTCACAGGCACAGGTAGACGCTTTTTATGCAAAACACCCGGGCTGGAAAATTAATGGCGATTCGCTCCGTGTTGGTTATTTGAATTATGAAGACATCAACGGCGATGGCGTGATCACTGAATTAGATAAAGGAAGGATCGCCCCTCGCTCCGGAAGTTTGTGGGGTGTTGGATTCAACCTCGGCGTTGGCTGGAAAGGCATCCGCCTCAGCGTAAACACGAGCCTCAGTGTTGGCGGACAAAGAGTATACGATAAAACCGCACGCACACCGGCAACTGAAAACCAATCTGCCTTGTCTTTGTGGAAAGATTCCTGGTCACCTTCAAATCCAAATGCGAAATACCCGGTTATCAACAGCCCGCTCATCAGTGAAGTATCCAATTTCTGGATTGTAAAAGGCACGGCAATGCGCATCAACAATGCCCAGCTTTCTTACAGTTTACCAGCTGCTTTCGCGGCTAAAATAAAAATACCTGATGTGCGTGTATTCGTAGTCGGTACTAACCTGTGGGACATCATCAACAACCAGCCCTACAAATATTCAGGCTCAAATGTCGCGGTTGATTATCCTTCCTTACGAACATTCACTTTCGGTTTAAACCTCGGCCTGTAATTTTTAATCAACATTAATGTTTTCGAAAATGAAAAAAGCAATTCTCTATATAGCAGCAGTGATCACGCTTGGGGCGTGCACTAAAGATGTGCTTGATAAAGAAGATAAAACGGGGCTTGGCGCTGAAACCTGGGACAATGAATCAACCGCAACACTTTACCTGAACCGGTGTTATTCCGTGATCATGCCCGGCTGGCCCGCCAATAACGGTACAACCTTGCTTCCCTATGCCATTCACAACACTTCGGATGAGTCCAATACCGTGGGCAGCACCGCGATACTTTATGGAACGCTGGGAAATGATGGTGTCACAGATTTTGGATCCGTCTCCGGTAATGGTGCGTTGGCCTATGTGAACATTCGTAAAGTAAATATCCTGTTAGAACAGATCGATAAGGGGACGCTGTCCCTGGAAATCCGTACCCGCCTGAAGGCTGAAGCCTATTTTTTACGTGCCTGGAATTATTTTAACCTCGTGAAATTGTATGGTGGTGTTCCTTACATTACCAATGCCCAGCAATGGGAGGGTGATGAAGTGTATGTTGCCCGTAACAAAACCTCCGAGTGTTTCGACCTGATCATTAAAGACCTTGATTCAGCCGCTTTTGCGCCTGCTCAGATGATTGCAACACAGGGAGCTGGAAATCGTGGCCGCATTACCAATGGTGCCGCGTTGGCGCTGAAAGGAAGAGTGTTGCTTTACTGGGCAAGTGCACAATTCAATCCAACAAAAGACATGGCAAGGTGGGACCGGGCGTATGCCGCTAACAAAGCAGCGTATGATACCCTTATTGCACAAGGCCATGCATTGTTTGGAAATTACGCCAACCTTTTCCTCGATGAATCGAATTCAAATAAAGAGTTGGTCATGATCCGTTCTTACGATGGCATCAATTTGTCCAATGCTTACGAGAACAGTGCCCGTCCTTCCTCCGAAGGTAACGGTGGCGGCTACCAGCCAACCTGGGATCTTGTAAAAGCGTATCCAATGAAGAATGGTCTTAGTATAGCTGATCCGGCTTCGGGCTATGATTCGGTGTACTATTGGAAGGGGCGTGATCCACGTTTTGCCGCAACCATTGCTTACAATGGCGTTACCTGGGCATTGAGTGGTCAGTCAACCCGGAAACAATGGACGTACACCGGTAATCCAAATCCTGAAAATACAGTTACTACCACGGGTTTTTATGCACGAAAAGCGGTTAACCCGGCTACACTAAAAGTGAATTCCGTGATGGGAAGCTCCGACTGGATCGAGATCCGCCTGGCGGAAGTAATGTTGAATTATGCGGAAGCTGCCAATGAAGTTGGAAATACCACTGAAGCATACGCGATGTTGACAGAGATCCGCAAACGCGCCGGTATTGAAGCTGGCATGAACGAATTGTATGGCCTGCAGGAAGGCATGTCGAAAACGGAGATGTTCAATACGATCATGAATGAACGCCGGGTCGAGTTTGCTTTCGAAGGCAAGCGCTATGATGATCTGCGGCGCACAAAATTGTGGGATGCACTCAATGGTACCTTCAGGCAGAAACTCACGATTACAGTAAAGGCGCCATATACTGCTACGATCTTAAACAATTTTATTCCTGGCTCAACCACCGTTCGGGTGCGTGACACCATCAACATTGACGGACCGGCCTATGCAGACTTCTTCAAAGCGACGGTCAGTAACATCGATGCCGCCACGAGTCCTATCAATTTCAAACCAGAATATTATTATTACGCGATACCAAATACCCACATCGGGCGCAATCCAAACCTGAAACAAACAACCGGCTGGACAGGCGGAACTTTTGATCCACTTCAATAAAGCTGACAATAATTATTTGATTTAAATCTCTTACAGCAGGCATGAAAAAAATCTCAATATTCTTTTGCGTAGCACTCATGGGTACGGGTATCCCGGCGGCGCAGGCCCAATACCCGGATATCCCAAAAGAAGCACAGCAATGGGCCGACTCGTTGATGAAGGCAACCTTGCGTCACTCCGATTCCGCCTGGAACATTGCTCATCCCATCATCAAAGAAGAAGCGAAAAATGGCAGGCCGTATATTCCCTGGGCCGCAAAACCTGATGATCTTCCGCAAGCAGCTATCCCGGCATTTCCCGGCGCGGAAGGCGGCGGAAAATATACGTTTGGTGGCCGCGGTGGCCGCGTGATCGTGGTAACAAATTTAAATGATGATGGTCCGGGAAGTTTGCGCTGGGCTTGTGAGCAAGGTGGTGCCAGGATCGTTGTATTTAATGTTGCTGGCATCATTCGCATCAACTCACCACTCATCATTCGTGCGCCCTACATTACCATTGAAGGACAAACCGCACCGGGCGATGGAGTTTGCGTGGCAGGTGAATCTGTTTGGTTAAATACGCATGATGTGATCGTTCGCTTTATGCGGTTCCGCAGGGGTGAGACAAATGTTGGCCGGCGAGATGACGCGATCGGTGGAAACCCGATTGGCAACATCATGATCGACCATGTGTCCGCTAGTTGGGGCCTCGACGAGAACATGAGTATGTACCGTCACATGTACAACGACAGCACGGGCAAAGCAGGAGGAGAAGATAAATTACCTACCGTAAATATTACCATTCAAAATTCGATTTTCGCGGAGGCACTTGATACCTGGAACCATTCATTTGGAAGTACGCTGGGTGGAGAAAATTGCACCTTTATGCGTAACCTCTGGGCGAACAATACCGGGCGCAATCCTTCCATCGGGTGGTACGGTATTTTCAACTTCGTAAACAATGTTATGTTCAACTGGGTACACCGTTCCATTGACGGCGGCGATTACCGTGCACAGTTTAATATCATCAATAATTATTTTAAACCTGGTCCTGCTACACCGAAGAATAATGTTGGTCACCGAATTTTAAAACCGGAGGCCGGGCGCAGCAAATTGAAATACCAGGTATATGGTCGTGCCTATGTAAACGGTAATATTATGGAAGGTCATGATGCAATCACCAAAGACAACTGGAATGGCGGAGTACAGGTAGAAGAGTTGTCAGATGCGGGTGGTTACAAAGACGACATGAAATGGAACAGCCCTTTGCCCATGCCTGTGTTTCCCATCATGACGGCGACCGGTGCAAAGTCATTTGTCCTTTGGAATGCCGGGGCAACCCTTCCAAAACGTGACCCGGTTGATGAGCGTATTGCTGAGCAGGTCAAGACAGGCATCATTAAAACGCCCACCGAAGTTCAGTTGCCCGAGACCCAATTTAAGCATCGTCGAATGGCAAAGGATTCTTACAAAATAGGCATCATCACCGATCCTTCACAAGTTGGTGGATACCCCGAATATAAAGGAGTTCCCTACAAAGACGCTGATGCAGATGGAATGCCTGATGACTACGAGAAAAAGAAGGGATTGAATGCAAACGATGCAAAAGATGCCTACCAGTATGCAAAGGATAAATCTGGGTATACCAACATCGAAGTTTACCTGAATAGCGTGGTGCCATTACAGGTAGTTACTCCCATTGCCGCAGTAAATAAATAGTGTTATATCCAGGAACTGCGGGCTGCAAATGTTTCAAAATCATTGGTAGCCCGCCTTTCTTTAAGGTAAATAAATTTTCGGCCAGCGACCAATTGCGCACTAACTTGTTATTTTAATTTATCTGAATACTTCAAGGCAATGAAAGCAGTTTTTGACCGGGAAGATTGTTGGCGATCAGTACGCTGTAAAATGATCGTTTTTATGACGATGCTGTCATTGGTGCTTCATGCTGCAGCCCAGAAAAAATCGTCACCTCCGCCCGCGCCGATTTTTGTTGCAAAAGGACAACTGCAATACACGCCCGATTCTCTCGGCAACCGAATCCCAGATTTTTCTTATTGTGGTTACAAAGCAAGTACTGTTGTAATCCCGTTAGTGCCTGTCAAGGTTTTTGTCCCGGTTAAAACCGGGGATGCGACACGCCGGATACAAGCCGCCCTTGACCATGTAGCCAGCCTGCCGCTTGACCAGGATGGGTTTAGGGGAGTGGTATTATTGGGAAAGGGTAACTACGAGGTTTCTGGACAATTAAAAATAAACGCTAATGGAGTTATCCTCCGCGGAAGCGGGATGAGCGACAAAGGCACCATCATAACGGGAACGGGACTGCGCCGCGACGCCCTGGTTTGGATCAATGGAAAAAATGACCGGGTTACCGAAAAAAAACAAACTACCAGTAACGCTTACGTGCCTGTGAACGCTACCCAATTTCCGGTAGCCGACGGAGAACATTTAAAAAAAGGGGATCACATCATCATTCGCCGTCCTTCAACCCAGGCCTGGATCACCGCTCTTGGAACAACGAGTTTTGGTGGAGGTATTTCTGCCCTTGGCTGGAAACCCGGCGACCGCGATATTTTATTCGACCGATTGATCACCAATGTCAACGGAAACGAGCTCACCATTGACGCGCCAATTACGACCGCACTGGATCCGGTCTTTGGCGGCGGAACAGTTACTCCCTACACCTGGTTGGGCAGGATAGAAAATGTAGGTATTGAAAACCTTCAACTACGCTCCACCTTCAATAAAGCAAATCTCAAAGATGAGGATCATCGCTGGAACGCGATCAGCCTGGAAAACGCACAGGATGCTTGGGTAAGGCAGGTTCGTTTTGAAAACTTTGCGGGCTCTGCTGTCAGTATCCTCGAATCAGCGAAGCGGGTAACTGTAGAAGATTGTATTTCTCTCAACCCGGTCTCGGAGATCGGCGGTCAGCGCCGGTATACTTATTTCACCGGCGGGCAGCAAACCCTGTTCCAGCGTTGTTATGCAGAGCGGGGCTACCATGATTTTGCAACCGGCTATTGTGCAGCCGGTCCAAATGCCTTTGTGCAATGCGAGTCCTCCTTACCGTTTAGTTTTAGCGGTGCCATCGACAGTTGGGCCTCGGGTGTGTTGTTTGATATCGTAAACGTCGATGGTAATGCGATTCGCTTTGGAAACCGCGGGCAGGATGGCAATGGAGCCGGGTGGACTGCAGCAAATTCAGTGGTTTGGAACTGCACAGCGGCAAGGATCGATTGCTACAAACCACCCACGGCTCAGAACTGGTCCTTTGGTTCCTGGAGCGAATTTTCAGGCGATGGTTATTGGGGCGAGTCAAACAACACCATCGAACCCCGCAGTCTTTTTTATGCCCAGCTGGCTACCAGGCTGAATCAAAATGTTGATGAGCGTGCCCGGTTGAGTTATGTGCCAGGCGAAGCTTCCAGCAGTCCCTCCGTTGAGGTTGCTCAACAACTCACAAAAGAAGCGATCAAGCCAAGACAACCTTTTAAAGAATGGGTCGCAATGGCCGATAAACGTGACCCGATCCCCTCAACTAACAGTAATGTACCCCCGATAGATGCGATCGGTATACCAACGCCGGTACGAAAAGCGGTCGCCCCGCAAATGCAGGTAAAGAACGGGTGGATTGTGCGGGGAGGAGAAATACTAACTGGCAAACGCCAGTCGGTTCCCTGGTGGACCGGTGGCGTGCAGGGTAAAGAACTGGAGAAAGCACAACCCGCGATCACTCGGTATGTGCCGGGTCGTACGGGCAAAGGGCTTACCGATGACCTGGAGGTCGTAACACAACAGATGAAAGAAAATGGCATCATCGGGATGGAGCAGAATTATGGACTTTGGTATGATCGGAGAAGAGATGACCACGAACGTATCCGCCGAATGGATGGAGAGGTGTGGCCACCCTTTTATGAATTGCCCTTTGCCCGCAGCGGTAAAGACACCGCCTGGGATGGGTTAAGCAAGTACGACCTTACGAAATACAATCCCTTTTATTGGGCCCGGCTAAAAGATTTTGCAAACCTGGCCGACCAACAGGGTTTGCTGCTCATCAACCAGCAATATTTCCAGCACAATATCATTGAGGCTGGTGCTCACTATGCCGACTTTCCGTGGCGCACTGCCAATAACATCAACGCGACCGGTTTTCCGGAACCTCCTCCGTATGCCGGGGACAAGCGGATCTTCATGGCGGAACAATTTTATGACATTACGAATGCTAAGCGTAAAGCTTTGCACCGGGCTTATATCCGTAAATCGCTCGAGAATTTTCAGGGTAATTCAGGCGTGCTTCAGCTGATCGGGGAGGAGTACACCGGCCCGCTTCATTTCGTTGAATTCTGGCTCGATGTTACCCGGGCCTGGGAAAAAGAAACCGGTCATCACCCCCTGATCGGGTTAAGTACAACGAAAGATGTACAGGATGCCATCCTGCAAAATCCTACAAACGCGGCCACCATCGATGTGATCGATATTCGCTACTGGCATTACCAGGCTGACGGCACCGCCTATGCGCCGGAGGGAGGAAAAAACCTGGCTCCCCGTCAACATGCTCGCTTACTAAAACCAAAGAAAACATCTTTTGAACAGGTATACCGGGCAGTAAAGGAATACCGGGTCAAATACCCGGATAAAGCCGTGGTGTACAGTGGTGACAATTCTCCTGCCTACGGTTGGGCGGCATTGATGGGCGGCGGATCTCTGCCGGTTGTGCCTCGTTTGCCCAAAGCATTCCTGCAGGCGGCCTCTGGGATGATGCCGCTTGATCAACAGGCAAACAAGTTTGTCCTCGCGAATGAAACCGGTTTTATTATTTATGAACCATCGGTGGTAGCTGTTAATAATTTTGACGCAAACGACACCTACTCACTTCAATGGATAGACGCGGACAGGGGCGAGTTTATCGGTGCGCCACAGGAAGTAAAAGCCGCGGCTTTGAAAGACCTGCTGTTTGTTCAGCGCACCGGACTGGTTGTTTGGGGTACCAAAATCAAAAGAAAATAAGTTGAAAAATTTCCTACGTATACAGAGTTGGTTGACTGCAGTGTTGCTGGTTAGCAATTTGGGCCTTAGCCAGGCACAACCGCTGCCGGTATTGAAGATCTCTGCAGATCAAACTTCGTTTACGGCTGCAGGCAAGTCATTTTTTTGGCTGGGAGATACGGGTTGGCTTTTGTTTGCCCGCTGCACCCGCGAAGAAGCGGTGAATTACCTGGATGCCAGGAAGGCGCAAGGATTCAACGTGGTGCAAGCTATGCTGCTTCATACCGTTGCAGCCGTAAATGCTTATGGTGATTCCGCCCTGGTGAATGCAGACGTGTCCCGACCAAACCTGGAAAAGAGATATTGGGAGCACGTTGATTTTATCATTGAAGAAGCGGAGAAGCGAGGTATCTATTTAGCGCTGGTTCCGGTTTGGGGCAGTAATGTAAAAGATGGTAAAGTATCGGTTGCGCAGGCTAAAAAGTACGCAGCGTTTTTAGCAAAACGACTTGGAAAGCATAATAACATTGTTTGGTTAAATGGCGGTGACATTAAGGGTAGCGATGGAATGGAAGTTTGGCAGGCCATTGGTAACACGCTGAACCGCGACGATGAAAGACACCTCATCACTTTTCATCCACGTGGCAGAACCTCTTCCAGCGAATGGTTCCACAACGCTTCCTGGCTCGATTTCAACATGTTCCAGAGTGGGCACAAAGACTATAGGCAGGATACCAGCAGCAACGAAACAAATCATTTCGGAGAAGACAACTGGAAGTTCGTGGTGAAAGATCTGCAGCTATCGCCACGCAAACCGACCCTCGATGGAGAACCGTCTTATGAAAACATTCCACATGGCCTACATGACAGTCTTGAGAAAAGATGGTCAGCGGCTGACCTTCGCCGTTATGCTTACTGGAGCGTTTTTGCCGGCGGTGCCGGATTTACCTATGGAGAGAATTCGGTCATGCAATTTCATCGCAGCGGCACCCCCGGCGCCAGTTTCGGACCGGTCAGGAATTGGGAAGAAGTACTGAATGAACCCGGCGCCAACCAGGTAAAATATCTTTCTAACCTGATCGAATCGACAACAGGAGCGCAGCGGAAATCCGGGCCGGAGCTGTTGGTCGGCAAACCCGGCGATCAATATAATTACCTGGCCACAATGCTGGGCAAATATCACGGTCTCGTGTATACGTATACCGGCCACAACATCCTGGTTAACCTGGCAAAACTTGGGTTTACCCCGACTAAGGCAAGCTGGTTCGATCCCCGCACCGGGAACCGGCAAGCCATCAAAAATGCTTTTAAGGGAAAGGAAGTAGCATTCAATCCCCCGGGAGAGCCAATCCCGGGAAACGATTGGGTTTTAATCCTCGAAAAATAATTTGAAAAAAAGCCTACTATATTGTTTACTCTGCGGGATCCTGTTAACCGCCTGTTCGAAAAAGGCCTGGGTTTTCACCTCTTTCCGGGAACCTGCCAACGAAGGGCTGCGCCTGCTCTACAGCAATGATGGTTATCATTGGACAGACCTTGATACCGTCTTTCTTAAGCCAGCATTAGATCAACAAATCATCCGTGATCCCTCGATCGCCAAGGGACCTGATGGAACATTTCACCTCGTGTTTACAACTGCCTGGAAAGGAAATAAGGGCTTTGGTTATGCGTCCTCGAAGGACCTGGTTCATTGGAGTGAACAGAAACTCATTAACGTGATGGCCACGGAGCCAACGACCGTAAACATCTGGGCACCGGAAATCTTTTATGATGACGAAAGCAAAGAGTTCATCATCATCTGGGCGTCAACCATCCCAAATCGATTTGAAAAAGGTGTAGAGGCGGAGGATAATAATCACCGTATGTATTACACCACCACGCGTGACTTCATAAACTTTTCACCAAGCCGCTTATTTCTTGATCCGGGGTTTAGTGTGATCGATGCTGTTATATTAAAAAGAGCCCCGCGTGACCATGTGCTTATCCTCAAGGACAATACCCGCCCGGAAAGAAATATTCGCGTTGCATTCGGAGAAACTGCCATAGGTCCATACCACGATGTATCACCTGCCTTCACCGATCATTTGACGGAGGGCCCATCGGTGATCCGGCTTAAAGATAAATGGTTGATCTATTTCGACGATTACCAGAAGAAAATATATGATGCGGTTGAGACAACTGACTTCAAAACTTTCAGGTCTATTACTAAATCGATCTCATTACCCCCGGGGCACAAGCATGGGACGATTTTTCAATTAGAGAAAAAATTCTTAAAGAAATTAACCAGGCAACGCCGCCATAAATTTATTATCAACAAGATACGTGAGGCTCGTTGACAAAAAAATCAACATGATTCGGATCAAAATTTTGATATACGTAGTTTCTTTTGCAGGCATTTTTATGCAGGCAGCAAAAGCGCAGGACACCGTACGGTATGTAGGAAAAACGCTGGTGAACGTGGACTATCACAGCGGCCAGTTGTCCCCGGCTATGGGTGTGCACAACATCCAGGTGGTACGGGCCAACCGGGCAGATACCAGCGCCACATCAGGTTTCGGCTGGACGTACAATCATGCGCCCATGATCGCTTACTGGAATAAAACCTTTTACCTCCAATACCTGAGCAACCCGGTTGGTGAGCATGAAGGACAAGGACAAACGCTCCTTCTTACCTCACCCGATGGCTACAATTGGAGTAAACCCTCCATTGTTTTTCCGCCATACAAAATCAAAGACGGAACGGTAAAAAAAGGAAAAGCAGACACAGCGAAAAATATGTACGCCGTGATGCACCAGCGCGTGGGCTTCTT
Organism: Ferruginibacter sp.; assembly: GCA_030655145.1. Classification (GTDB taxonomy): domain Bacteria; phylum Bacteroidota; class Bacteroidia; order Chitinophagales; family Chitinophagaceae; genus Ferruginibacter. The sequence continues at coordinate 2,991 of JAURWD010000122.1, read as the reverse complement.
TACTTCGAGCAATAAAAAATTATTGACGCTGGGTTATTACGGAATGGTGCTGGCGCCGAAAGATGACCCCAATGATGGCAATGGAATTGGCAGGGTAGTGCGGGAGATCAACAGTAACGGATCACTGGGAACGATTTATTTTCTTCGCTTTAACCATGCCTTCAATGAAAAAAATACGAGCTACCCATTTTACAAAACAGCAAAGGATAAAGCGTTTATAGCTGCCTGTGAGGAGCTGCTTGCTTCGCCTTTGCAGATGCAACAAATGGTAGAGGAGTCAGATAAAGACGATCCGCTTATTCCACTAAAAAAGGATTTTAAAGCTTTCAGCTATTATTATATTTCCGGTGGAAGAACGGTTGGATTGTGGAAATACGCGTTGACCTCCGTCAGTAACAATGGCGGCAAATCCTGGTTGTACAATCCCACCCGCGCCCCCGGATTTGTAAATGCGAATGCAAAGATCTGGGGACAGAAAACCAGTGATGGCAAATATGCTACCGTTTACAATCCATCGGAAATCCGCTGGCCGCTAGCATTATCCGTAAGTGATGATGGCTTAACTTATAAGAACCTGTTATTGGTGAATGGTGAAATTTCGTCTATGCGTTATGGTGGTGCTTACAAATCGTACGGGCCTCAATACGTTCGGGGTATCCAGGACATCAATGGCACGCCGCCCGGTGGAAACATGTGGCTAACCTACAGCATGAATAAGGAAGACATCTGGGTGAGTAATGTACCGGTGCCGGTTGTTGAACAGGCAGCAGCGCACGTCAACGATGATTTTTCCCTGATGCCGGATAAGAAGGAATTGGATAGTTGGAACATTTACAGTCCCGCCTGGAGCCGTGCCCAAATCGAACGCGGGGCCAACGGAAAAAAAATGCTCGCCTTGCATGACCAGGATCCATTTGATTATGCAAAGGCGGAACGCATGTTCCCTGCATCGCAAAAATTGACCGCAGAATTCACGGTGGTACCGCAACAGGCTGATCGCGGGCTGCTCGAAATAGAATTGTTGGATAAAAAAGGAACGCCCTGTGTGCGCATTTCATTTGACAGCACCGGAACCATTATCACAAAAGCGGGTTACCGGAATAAGTCGTTGGCCACTTACCAGGCGGGAGTTCCTTATCATTTTATCGTGGAATTGAATACTGCCAATCGTTTTTATACAGTAACGATCAATGGAAAAAATACGGGTAATAATTTATGTTTCGCACCAGTGGAAGCGGTGGAGCGGATCAGCTTTCGTACCGGGAGCATACGCCGCTTTCCCGATGCAGACACGCCAACCGACCAGGACTATGACCTGCCCGGGGCGGGCGACAGCAGCAGGGAAAGTGTTTACCTGTTACTTTCCTTAAAAACGGCCGGTTCGAAACTATAGGTTACTCTAACATCAAATAATCAGTGCGGGTAAATGAAATCATTATTCTATATAATCAGGCACACTAACAAAGGGGCATATCCGCTGCGTAGTATCCAAATGTTTGTTTTAATGCTGGCCTGCCTTGTTGGTCAACTAAACAGTTCAGCCCAGTTTAAGCCGGCGCCGTTTGTTTTGCAACCGGAGAAATTCAGGCACTACGTTGACTATTTCAACAAGATGGAAGACGAGAACATCGTACAGGCAATTCCGAATGCTGCCTCATGGGACTGGATGAAAAAAAACATTCCCTTGTTTGAATGCCCGCAACAAAATTTTGAAGAAATATTTTATTACCGCTGGTGGACGTTGCGCAAGCATATCAAGCAAACACCGAACGGGTATGCTTTTACGGAATTCCTCGTAAGCCGCTCTTATGCAGATAAATATAACCTCATCGCCTGTGCGCTTGGCCACCACGTGTATGAGGGACGCTGGCTACATGACCAGCAATACCTGGATGATTACCTCAAGGTTTGGTACCGCGGAAACGAAGGTAAGCCTATGAAAAAATTACACGGCTTCAGCAGCTGGACGGCCGACGCTGTTTACAACCGCTACCTGGTAAACAGGGACAAAAAATACACCGCTGATCTATACCTTGATCTCGCCGCGGATTACACCGCCTGGGAACTGGAAAAGAAATTGCCCTCAGGCCTGTTCTGGCAAAGCGATGTAAAGGATGGCATGGAAGAAACCATTTCCGGCGGAAGACGCGAAAAGAATGAACGTCCAACGATCAATAGTTACATGTTTGCGAACGCTGTTGCGCTCTCGAAAATGGCTGCCATGAAAGGAGATCCAACCGCCCAGGCGCTTTACCAACGCAAGGCTGACACCTTAAAGCAACTGATCCAACACAGATTATGGAACCCTGCCAGCAATTTTTTTGAAGTGCGAAAAGAAAAGGATACGCTCGCGAATGTTAAAGAAGCCATCGGTTTTATTCCCTGGTATTTCAACCTGCCGGAGCCAGGTTATGAATCTGCCTGGACTGACGTAGTAGATACGAAAACTTTTTGTGCGCCGTTTGGGCTCACAACTGCTGATCGAAACCACCCGGCTTTCAGAACACATGGCTGTTGCAAATGCGAATGGGACGGGGCCGTCTGGCCTTTTGCTACGGCGCAAACTTTAACCGCCATGGCCAACCTGCTCAACAACTACCGTCAATCAGTAGTCGCCGATTCCAATTATTTCAACTTACTCGAAACCTATGTCGAATCACAGTACTACCGCGGTCGTCCCTATATCGGTGAATACCTTGATGAGAAGACCGGCTATTGGCTAAAAGGCGACGAAGAGCGGAGCAGGTATTACAACCACTCTACCTTTAATGACCTGGTGATCACTGGGCTCGTCGGGCTGCGCCCGGCGGCCGATAATTCCATAACGGTGAATCCATTGTTGCCGGCTGACAAATGGGACTGGTTTTGTTTAGACAAAGTGTTGTATCATGGAAAAATAATTACCATCCTGTGGGACCGGGACGGTACGAAATATAAAAAGGGCAAGGGATTTTCGGTGTATGCCAATGGAAACAAACTGGCTTCCGCTCC
>JAURWD010000114.1 GCA_030655145.1 Ferruginibacter sp. | reverse complement strand
GCAACCCCGAACGAATTTTTCGCGTAACAACCCATTTGAAAACGAATAACTGGGTATGGGAATCCAGCCCGCTATTGCTGGCGGATGCGATCAAAAGGGATATTCCAGAAGTAGGCCAGGTTACCCGCCTAAACGCAAATCAATGGCCCGTTTTTTCCGTACACGATAAAACTTTTTATCAAAAAAATTGCGCCTTCGTAGACAGTGGCTGGTTCAATATTTTTCATTTCGATTTCGTGGAAGGCAATGCCGCCCGTTTTGGAAACGGGGAAGCCGGTATTATTCTTTCCGCCTCTGAAGCAAAGAAATATTTTGGCAATGCGCCAGCGGTTGGACAATCGATCCAGGTCGACCGCAGCAGCCACGAAGTACTTGCCGTGATTGCTGATCCGCCGGTAAATTCAAGTTTTAACTACCACGCATTTCTGCCTATTTCGAGCTTGCTGCAGGATCCGGCCATTAAAGCAAATGATGAACAATGGAACAATTTTAACTACATCAGTTTTATCAGGATCCGTGAGGGTGCCAACACAAAAGCCGTCAGTTCAAAAATTGAAGCCATCCTCAAACAAAATGACCCCGAAGTTGGTGCCGGCACCAGTTTACTTCCGATCTCCAAATTGCATTTTGAAACAGGTATTCAAAACTCAAGTTTCCCGCACGGCAACATCAACACTGTTTATGTGTTCAGCATACTTGCCGGACTGTTGTTGTTGATCGCCTGCATTAATTATGTAAACCTCACTACCGCAAAAGCGAGCCTGCGTTCCCGTGAGGTGAGCGTGCGCAAGATAGCCGGTGCAAGTCGTGGCCACCTCTTTGTTCAATTCATGACAGAGTCCTTATTGGTAAGTCTCATCGCTTTATTCGCAACCCTTTGCCTGGTGCGAATAGCGCTTCCCGTATTTAATGAATTGACCGGCGTGCAATTTAAGCTGCCGTTGTACGCGCCGGAATTGTGGCAAACGACTGGTCTTACCTTGCTGATCGCATTCGCACTTAACAGCGTGTACCCGGCACTGGTATTATCCTCCTTCAAGCCGATCAATGTCTTCCGCGGCGCCAGCTTGTTGAAGGTAAAAGATAGCTATTTCCGGAAAGGCCTGGTGATTTTGCAGTTCACTGTTTCCATCATTCTCGTGGCTGGAACGATCATCATTTATCGCCAGATGAACTTTATCCGGCAGTCGCACCCCGGGTACAACCGCTCCGAACTTATTTCCTTTGCTGTGCCACGTTCGATAGACAGGGAGCGCAGACCTGCTGCTATGGAAACCATCCGGCAGCAGTTATTGGCAAGCCCCGGCATTACAGACGTTTCAACCTCGAACCAGCCGCTGGCAAACCTGGGCAGCATGTGTACGGAATGTGTTGACTGGGAAGGACGGGATACCGGTTTCATCAATAAAGTATCACAAATTGAAGTTGCGCAACTGGCAGTTGATGCCGGGTTTCAAAAGACCCTGCAACTTACGATGAAGGAAGGTCGTTGGTTCGACGGGGCGAATACCAGCGACCGGCACAATGTGGTACTCAATGAAACTGCTGTGCGCAGTTTTGACCTTAAGCAAGCGGTTACGGGTAAGCGCTTTATTTTTAGTGGAGATACCGGTCTCATCATCGGTGTTGTAAAAGATTTCAAATTTCGGAGCATGCATGAAAAGACCGGTCCGCTGGTAGCTTTTGCAAATCCGGCTGTGAGAAATCACTTCACGGTTCGTGCCGGTGCGGGCAATGCAAGTGCTGCGGTTGCAGCCATCGAACGTATTTGGAAAACCAGTTTTCCTGGTGTGCCGCTCGAGTACAATTTTATGGATGATACGTTTAATAATCTTTATAAGAAAGACCAGCAGGCTTCGTTTCTCGTGCTTGTGTTTGCGGGGATCGCGATTGTACTTTCCGCCCTTGGTTTATTTGGCCTGGCAACATTTTCTGCAGAACAACGCACGAAGGAGATCGGCATACGCAAAGTACTGGGTGCTACCGTTTTTAACCTGGCTAAATTATTATCCTCCGAATTTTTATTGCTGGTGCTGATTGCGCTGGTCCTGGCTACGCCGGTCGCTTATTGGGCCATGACGCAATGGCTGCACGGCTTTGCCTATAAGATTCATATTAGTTGGTGGATGTTTGCAGCGGCTGGTATGCTGGCGGTTTTTGTAGCGCTTGTTACCGTTAGTTCCCAGGCGATCAAGGCCGCATTGGCAAACCCGGTGCGATCCCTGCGTTCCGAATAATTGCCGCTAACGGGGGTTGTTAAACGTAAATAAATATCCTCTATCAACCGATCACAGCATTGAACAAGCTTTTAAACTTTTAAAAATCATAATCATGAAACAAGTTGGAATGTTTTTATTGAGTTGCTGTATGGCAACCATGTCTATGGCGCAGTCTGACAAAGACCAGCCATTCATGACAAAATCCCTTGCGGGGCAAAATGTCAGCAGTGTGGAAGCCGAGACTTCCGGTGGCAATATCACCGTGGAAGCAGGCGCCGCAGACGAGGCGAGGGTAGAAGTATTTGCCTGGGCGGGAAAGAACAAAAACGCGTCGAAAGCGGACATACAGAAAATGATCGATGAGTTTTACGACTTGTCAGTGGAAGTGAATGCCGGCCGCGTTGTTGCTAAGGCACGACCAAAAACGAAGGAGTGGAACCGCAAGAATTCTCTTTCGATCTCTTTCCGGATTTATACAACAGCAAATGTTGCTACCCAACTTTCCACCAGCGGTGGTAACATTCACCTCGCAGGTTTGAATGGCGCTCAAAAGATCAGCACCAGCGGCGGCAACCTCACCATCGATAAAGTAAAAGGAAAATTGAAAGGCACGACCAGTGGTGGTAACATCAATGTTTCAAATTCAGATGATGAACTTATCCTGACAACCAGCGGGGGAAACATTCATGCAGACAATTGTAAAGGTGTGATCAGGCTGGTAACGTCTGGCGGATCCATCATGCTCAACAACCTTTCCGGTAAAACCGAAGCAGTGACCAGTGGCGGAAACGTGGACGGCAACCTTGTTAGCGGCGAACTGGAGGCAAGTACTTCAGGCGGCAATGTGGTGTTGAAGTCTATCTCAGGTGATCTCACCGCTTCAACCAGCGGTGGCAATGTGAGTGTCGATGTGAAGGAGCCAGGCAAACTTATCCGCATCCGCAATTCAGGCGGCGATATTTCGCTGACGCTTCCCGCAGGCAAAGGATACGATCTTGATCTTTCTGCCAACAAGATCAGGACAAATAACCTGGGAAATTTTACTGGTAAAACCAGCGACGATGAAATGAATGGAACCCTCAATGGCGGCGGCTCTAAAGTAACCGTTGACGGAAGGCAAGGCAGGTTAACCCTTACCATGAAATAGGAAAGCCTGATCGGTCACGCAATAATTATTCAACTCCACAGGCACTAAAAAACTTTTATGTTCAAAAATTATTTCACCACGGCGCTGCGTAATTTCTGGCGCAACAAAGTTTTTTCCAGCATCAACGTGCTGGGGCTGTCAATTGGTATCAGTGCCGCGTTGGTAATTTTCCTCGTGGTGTACCATGAGTTTAGTTTTGACCGTATCAGCAACCGGGATCGCGTGTATCGCGTCGTGATCGACGCAACCTTCAATGGAACAGCAGGCCATTCAGCAGGCGTACCTGCACCGCTTGGCGCCGCCATACAAAATGAGGTTACCGGGGTGCAACTAACGGTGCCGGTTATGCAATTCCAGGGTGACGCTTCCGCGAAAGTTGAACTTAGCACTTTAGGCGGCCAGTTCACCACCTTCAAAAAACAGGAAGGTGCGGTATTTACAAACGCCGAATATTTTGAGCTACTGCCTTTTGAGTGGCTGGCGGGCTCCGCAAAATCGGCGATGAATGATCCCTTCAGCATCGTGCTGACGCGGAGCAAGGCGACCTATTTCTTCGCGGGAACCGCTGCCGCAGACCTGGTGGGTAAACGAATTGTGTACAATGATATTCCGCTCACCATTACCGGCGTCGTAGATGATCTTGAAGGAAATTCGTCTTTTGGGGCAAACCAGTACATCTCATTTTCAACCATAGAAAAAACCCACCTTAGGGACGATTTTATGATGAACGTATGGAATGACTGGATGGCCTATGCGCAGTTGTACATTAAGACTGCGGAAGGGCAAAGCCAGGCTGGTATTGAGCGCCAGTTGGACGGTCTCCTCAATAAATACAATAAGGCTGCGAATAAAGACGCGGCAAACAAAATGGAATTCAACCTTCAGCCGCTGGGGGATGTGCACTTTAACCCGCTGTACCCTGGCATTGGTCAACGTGTCGCCAGCAGTGGTGTGCTTTATGGATTGCTGGCAATCGCCGGGTTCATCCTATTGCTCGGCTGTATCAATTTTATCAACCTCACTACGGCGCAATCCGCCCAGCGTGCCCGCGAAATTGGTATCCGGAAAACGATGGGCAGTTCAAAAAAGCAATTGGTGACGCAATTCCTCAGCGAAACCCTGGTCATTACCATCATCGCCACTATTTTGTCGGTCGCCCTTACCCCATTGCTGCTGAATGTGTTCAAAGATTTTATTCCCGCAGGATTGCATTTTGACCTGCTGAATCAGCCGGAACTGCTGGTCTTCCTGGTGTTGTTAACCCTGGCGGTAAGTTTTTTATCCGGCCTCTACCCGGCATTGGTATTATCAGGATTTAACCCGGTACTGGTGTTGAAAAGCCAGGCCTATGCCAATACTGCTCAAACCCGGAATGCCTGGGTTCGTAAAACGCTTACCGTATCACAGTTCGTGATCGCACAATTTTTTATCATTGTAACGGTGATGGTTAGCCGCCAAATAAATTTTTCCCTGGAGTCCGACATGGGTTTTACCAGTGAGGCGATCGTTAATATTGATCTGCCCCGCGATACAGTTCAAGGTCGCGGTATGCTATTGCTCCAGCAGGTGAAAACCATCCCGGGCGTAGCGCTGGCCAGCAGTGGTTTTTTTGCTCCCGCCGATGAAGGTGTCGCGTTCACTAACATCGCCTTTGACAATGGAGCCGGGGTTCAAACACCCAATACACAGATTCGCTGGGGCGACGAAAATTTCCTACGGGTGTATGATATTCCCTTGGTCGCAGGGCGCAACGTAAAACCAAGTGACAGCATCCGCGAGTTTCTCGTGAATGAAAGTTATGCGCATGCCGTCGGCTTTAAAAATGCCGGCGACATCGTGGGAAGCCAGCTCAACTGGAACGACAAACGCCTGCCCGTGGTCGGTGTGATGAAAGATTTTCATGACCAATCGATGAAGGCACTGATCAGCCCCGTGGTTTTTGGTGGTAACAATGGCAATACGTTTCACATCAAATTAAAGCCGAACAATGCCAATGGGCGGCAGTGGAGCCAGACCCTGGCAGGTATCGAACTGCTGTACAAAAAAATGTATCCCGGCGAAGAATTTAATCACCGCTTCGTGGATGAAACCATCGCCAATTTTTACCAGGCAGAACAAAATACCTCGCGGTTACTGCGCTGGTCAACGGGCATCACCATCCTGATCAGTTGTCTTGGCTTACTTGGATTAGCCATTTACACAACCAACACCCGCCGTAAAGAGATCGGTATTCGTAAGGTACTAGGCGCTACCGTTAGTGGCATTGCTACCTTACTTTCGAAAGATTTTATCAGGTTGGTTGCGCTCGCCATCCTGATCGCATCGCCAATTGCCTGGTGGGTGATGAGCAACTGGTTGCAGGACTATGCCTATAAGGTAAACCTCTCGTTCTGGATCTTTGCTCTGACCGGTGGCGTGGGCTTGTTGATCGCGTTGATTACGGTAAGTGTCCAATCCATCAGGGCGGCTATTGCTAACCCGGTTAAAAGTCTCCGGACCGAATAGCTGCAGTAATCTCGAATGCTGAACCTGGTTGCAAAAAATAGCGGGAAAAATTATGATTGCTAATTGCAAATGCTGGTTGGCAATCGAACGCCTGGCAGGCCTTAATTCTTGTTCCGGGCACCTGCTACACTGTACGATTATGCACACCGAACTGTTCGTTTTCGTACACCCAGAGTAATAAACGAATTGGAAAGCCTTGTCTGTCAAGGCTTTTTTCTTTGGCATACCCCTTGACCTTTTTTCGCGGAGAATTTGATTCAGCTGTACAACCGTCCTTGCTAAAAAATTATTTTCAACCAAGGCTGCAGATACTTTTTGTGTACAAGAGAGCTGTTCAATTTTAGCGGGGAGGAAACTTGTTGCAACTGAAAAATCTAATATTCGTTTAGTCGACCAGGTTAGTTTGTGCAATATGGAAAACAAACTGCTTGTCATCTCATTAAATTTTACACCGGGCAGGTACCGGTAAACTTTACTTATATCAATACAATTTCACTGCCATGATCAGGAATTATTTAATGACGACTTACCGAAGCCTTGCCGGTAGTAAGATTAATTCGTTTATCAACATTACCGGGCTCGCATTCAGTATTGCCTGTTGCATTTTCATCTACGTATTCATTAAGCACGAAAAAACCTTTGACAACTTTCATTCGAAAGCCGACAGAATCCAGCGCATTGTATTTGATAACCGCGATGGCGAGAAATTGGAGTTTCGTGGTGCCACGCCATTCCCGGTAGCCCGTGCCTTACGCAATGAATTCCCGCAATTGGAAACGGTTACGCAAGTCTATATTCACAATGAAGCATTGATCGTGATCGAAGATGAGCAGGGTGGGAGAAAGATATTCGAAGACAACGATATGACCTATGCCGACGAATATTTCTTCTCCACTTTTGATTTTAAAAAATTGGCGGGCAATGCACAACTGTTGCAACAGCCAGATGAAGTGGTACTTACGCGCCGGCTTGCTGATAAATTCTTTGGCACAAAGGACGTAGCTGGATATAGCAGCCTTATTGGTAAAACGATCACGGTCGATAAAGCCAGTTACCGTGTTTCCGCTATCCTGGAAGATATGCCACGCAACAGCAACATTGCCTGTCATATGCTGCTCCCTTTCAAAGTATTTGAAAAGAAGAACCCCGGGATGGTGCAAAACTGGAACGACCTCTGGTCAGAGAGCTACACGTTTGTTACGCTGTCAAAAAATTATTCGGCGGCAAGTTTTGATAAAGCGCTTGTCAATTTCAAAAACAAATACCTTGACGCTGACAAAGCTAAAAGTCACACTTATCATCCCCAACCCTTGCTCGAGGTACATGGCGATGAGCGTTACGGCGGAACTTATTATGCAACCCCGGGCGTGTTGATCCTCGCATTCATCATCATGGGTGTGATCGTATTGCTGACTTCCTGCATCAACTTCGTAAACCTCGCGATCGTTCAGTCATTAAAGCGGGCGAAGGAAATTGGCATTCGGAAAACCCTGGGCAGTGGAAAGAGTTCGATCATGCTGCGTTTTATGGGTGAGACCTTTGTGCTCATTTCGATCGCTTCTGTGATCGCTATCTTCCTGGCGCACTATTTTTTAAATGCCTTTAACGAGTACCTCTCGTTTATTGTTGAACTCGATCTGCATATTGATGGCACCATCATTTTATTCTTGCTGGCGCTTGCTGTGCTCATCACCCTGGCGGGTGGATATTATCCAGCCCGGTTGATGGCTTCCATTCATCCAATACAGGCGCTGAAACATTCGATAAAAGCGAAGCACACGGGTTTTACGAGCCGGTTCTCTCTCCGTAAATTTTTAGTGATCACCCAGTTCACTGTCTCGCAGTTGTTGATCATCGGCACGGTGGTCGTAGCCACCCAGATGAAATTTTTTAAGAACCGCGATCTTGGCTACGAACGGGATTCAATACTTACGATTCAGCTACCAGAAAATGACCGGCAAAAGCTGAATGTGTTTAGAAATAAGCTGATGAATTTACCACAGGTGAAGGATGTTAGTTTCAACTCCGGCCCACCAACTTCGGCAAGTAACGGGTTTACTTTTATGCGCAAAAAAGAAGCGGCAAAGTCGGCCAATTTTGACGCTGAGCGGAAATTTGTCGATGATCATTACCTGTCAACTTTCCACATCAAACTTTTAGCCGGCAGGGATTTGCGTGAATCCGACAAGGTTACCCTGGGGGATAGTGTGCGCCCTTATAACATCCTGCTGAACAAAAAAGCTACGGCTGCACTGGGCTACAAAACGGCAGACGAAGCGATAGGGCAGGAGATCCTGGTGCAGGAGCATGAGTTCGCCACAATTGTTGGGGTAACAGACGACTTTTTCAACGTGTCCCTGCAACAGCAGGTATCGCCCTGCCTTTTGTTCTACGGTACCAACTGGGTTGGGACGGCAAACATCAATATGAGCAATGTCGAATCAAAGGCAACGCTGACGCGTATCGAAAAAGAATGGCAGCAACTGTATCCCGACGATATCTATAAAGCGAGTACGCTGAATTACTATATGGAGCACAAAGCGTTTTATGTGATAGAAGATATTATGTACCAGGGTTTCAAAGTGTTTGTCGTATTGTCTTTGTTGATTGGTTGCATGGGTTTGTATGGACTGGTGGCATTCCTCGCGCTGCAGCGGCAAAAGGAAATTGGTATCCGCAAGGTGCTCGGTTCCTCTGTGAATGGCATCGTGTACCTGTTTTCAAAAGAATTTACCTGGATGGTCATCATCTCTTTTCTCATCGCTGCACCCCTGGGTTATTTCGCGATGAAAACCTGGTTGCAAACCTTCGCCAACCGCATCGACCTGCACGCCGGCTTCTTCGTGGTTTCGTTGCTGTTATCACTGCTAATCGCAGGTTTGACGGTGGGGTTCCAGGCGGTAAAAGCTGCTATTGCCAACCCGGTTAAAAGTTTGCGATCAGAATAATGATTAATGTGAAAATGGCTCAAATTTAATTAGCTAATTAGCTAATGTGCTAAATGAAATGCAATTGGAGATTTTTAGTGAAAACAGTTTAAGAAACGGTCAACAATATTTAGCCTTTGACAAACCATGAATCTTGCACCATGAACTATGGACCATCAACACCAATGAAGGGCTGACTCAAATCAAATGCATTCACTGCATTTAATTCTCACCAGTAACCGGGTTAGCCGCCTCTTTCGGTTCGGTCCCGACGGTGTCGGGATTGGAAACAATGAGCGCAGCGAATTTTTTCAAAGAAGCGAAAGCAGCGGCGTTCCGGTTACGCAGCCCGCCGGCTGGGGAGGCGAAAGCAACAAAATGCCTAATGGCTCAATTTTAATTAGCTAATAAGCTAATAAGCTAATGTGCTAAAGAAAAGAAAAATGTTTCGAGTTAAAGATGATTTAATGATCAATAATTGACCAAAACCATGAATCATAAACAACGAACCATTAACCATGAACCATGAACGATGAGCCATGAACATGAACCATGAACATGAACATGAACATGAACTAATCCCCCAATCCATCCACGATGATTAAAAATTATTTTAAAACCGCTTGGCGCAACATCACCCGCCACCGCTTTTACTCCATAGTCAACATTGCCGGACTGGTAGCCGGCATCAGCTTCGTCTTTCTCATCGGGGCCTATGTTTGGTCCGAATTTCGCGTCAACCGGGATCTGCGAAATGCCTCCCGCCAATACTTTCTCCAAAGCGATTGGAAAGACCCGAACCTGGGGGTGAATATCACTACCGTAGGTCCACTTGCAAAGCGACTGAAAGAAGATTACCCCGGCCTGGTGGCAAATTTCTACCGGTGGGATGGCATCACTTCCGTAATGTCGAAAGGGGATAAATTCTTTAGAGAAAATATACAGCTTGGCGACAGTACTTTATTGAATATGTATGGCTTCAGGCTGCTGCATGGCGATAAACGAAATGCGCTCGAAAACCCTTTCTCGGCAATACTGACCACTGCCACGGCACGCAAATATTTTGGCAGAACAGATGTCGTTGGCGAAACCATCAACATCCAGAGCTTCTCGGGTGGCCGAAAAGATTTCGCCATCACCGGTGTGTTAGAAGCTATACCAACCAACTCTGTCACCCGCTTAAATGGTGAAAACAACAACACCGTTTTCATACCGACCAACACCTTTGCCTATTTTGGTCGCTTCGACTTTGAAAACTGGAATAATCTTTATATCCCTTCTTACCTTGAATTGAAGCCGGGCGTGGATCCGTCCACGTTGGAAATGGCAATCGCAAAATTGATTGCGCAAAACTGTGCGGAGGTCGTGCGTAAAAATCTTTCGGTTAAACTTGTTCCCCTGACTGATTATTACCTGGGTCAAAATAACGGCGTGGTCAAAAAAATGCTCTACGCCCTTTCATTGGCGGGTTTGTTCATCTTGCTGATGGCGATCGTCAACTTTATAAATATCACCATAAGCAGTTCGAGTACGCGTATGCGTGAGATAGGCGTGCGCAAGGTGTTGGGAGGATTGCGTTCACATTTGGTTGCGCAATTTCTCGCTGAGTCCTTCCTGTTAGTTTCGGCTGCCACCATCCTTGCACTTGCAGCCTATCCGTTGCTGGCACCGGTTTTTAGCCAGACCGTTGGAAAAGAGCTCCCCGATCTAACCGATTTCCCAGCCTGGTTCCTCGTAATTCCTTTTGGCATGATGCTGTTTGTAGGCGCCCTGGCGGGACTGTACCCCGCTTTTGTATTGTCGGCTCTCAAATCGGTGGATACCATGAAAGGGAAATTGAGAACGGTCAAGGAGAACATCGTGCTGCGGAAGTCATTGGTTGGGTTCCAGTTTTTTATTGCCATGCTCGTGTTGATCGCTTCAGCGATCATATCGCAGCAGGTGAATTTCTTTTTCAGCAAAAACCTGGGCTATGAAAAAGAGTTCATTGTTTCGGCTCAGGTGCCGCGGAATTGGACCCGGGAAGGGGTGCAGAAAATGCAAACAATCCGCAATGAATTTGCTAATATGCCCCAGGTCAAAAATGTTTCACTGTCGTATGAGATACCGAATGGGATGAACGGTGGACAACCGCTTGTTTACAGGTCTGGCACCGATTCGACGCGAGCTGTTGCCATGCAGTCGCTTATGACAGACGAACATTACCTGGAAACTTATCGCGTCAAACTAATTGCGGGAACTTTTCTTGGGCATACGCCGGCGGATTCCGGCAAGGTGGTGTTGAATTCGAAGGCGGTGGCTGCTCTCGGGTGGAAGGATCCGGCAGAAGCCATCGGGCAGCAAGTCCGGATTCCGGGAGACCCGACCGTTTTTACGGTGAAAGGCGTAGCGGGTGATTTTCATTTTAGTTCAATGCAACAAAAGATCGCACCTATGATCTTTTTAAATGTGCAGTTTACCAACACGTATCGTTTTCTTTCCTTTAAGTTAAACCCGGGCGACATGGGCGCCTCACTCGATGCCATCCAGCAGAAATGGGCGACGCTACTACCGGGCAGTTCCTTCGAATACAACTTCATGGATGACACGCTGAAGAAATTGTATGGAACAGAGATCCAGCTAAAAAAAGCTGCTTACACTGCCACCGCCTTGTCGCTTATCATTGTCTTGCTCGGCGTGATCGGGTTAATTTCTCTGAGTATCCACAAACGCCTGAAAGAGATTGGCATCCGCAAGGTGCTCGGCGCTTCACTCAACAGTATCATCCTGTTGTTTATCCGCGAATTTCTCGCGGTGATCATGGTCGCTTCCGTGGTAGCGTTTCCCTTAGCGTACCTGCTGATGAATCAATGGTTGAATAATTACGAATACCGCATCGACATACAGGCGCCGGTATTCTTGCTCTCCGCTGCCGCCTTAATGATCGTCACTTTTCTCCTCATCATCTTACAAACATTTAAGGCTGCTGTGGCCAACCCAGTCAAGACTCTCCGCACAGAATAGGCGTCCAGCCCGGTCCATTTTCACAGTGTAGTGCTGGCCGAAATAGCAATTATTCCGCTCAAATTGGGTACTATTCGGTTGTGTTGTCTTCGGTGAAGATGCCCTTAATTCTGAGCGCAGCTCCCTCTATTGCGGGCTGGTGAACTTCCATTTTGCCAAAGTTTTCGCTGTGTACGATAATGTAACATAAACTGTTCGTTTTCGTACACCTCCGCGTTTATAAATGCCTGTAACCCTTTGTGGATAAGTGTTTCCGCTTTGGCATAGTCATTGACTAAATACAAAACAATCCGAATAAGGCTGTAATTTGGCAGCTTCGGATCACTTAAATCTAAACAGCCATGTTAAGGAATTACATCAAAATAGCTTTCCGGAACTTATCCAGGCATAAGCTGTTTTCGTGTATCAACATATTCGGCCTGGCCCTTAGCATGTGTATCGGTTTGATCGTGATCATGCGGTTGCAGGATGATTTCAGCTACGATCGTTTTCATCCAACTCCAGAACGCAGTTTCCGTCTCATCAGCGACGTTATCACGCGGGAAGGGTATGCCTTCCGCCTGGCGAGTACACCATTACCGCTGGCGCCTTTATTGAAAGAAAAGTATGCATTTGTTGATCAGGTAGTGCGGCTGTACTCGGGCTGGAGTGGAAAAGCCAGCAGCAATAACAAACGCCTGGATGTGTCTGTTGCGTTTACCGAGCCGTCTTTCTTTAAAGTTTTCGGCTTCAAATTACTCTCCGGTGATACTGCGCTCGCCTTGAATGAGCCTAACAAGATCGTGTTAAGCAAAACAACCGCTGAACGTTTTTTTAATACCGCGAACCCCGTCGGTAAAACACTCGACTTTGGTACCCTCGGCTCGTTTATCGTGAGTGGTGTTTTGGATAATACCAGCCAGAAATCGCACATCAATTTTGATATTTATGGTTCCCTGAATTCCATTCCCTTACTCGAAAAAAATGGGGTGCTACCGGTTGTAACCACCGATTGGAAGAATCTCTTCAAGGGATACACCTATGTTTCTTTACGGCAAGGGGCAACCCAAAAACAATTAGTGGCCGGGCTGAATGCCATCACAACAAGTTTTAAAACGACTAGTCCCCAGGACAAGAGTAAGATTGTTTTTGATCTCCAATCCATTACTTCCATCGCCCCCGGCGAAGACCTGGGAAACGGCATTGGGCGTGGCGCTACCATCGGTAAAGTGGCGGCGGAATCTATTATCGCCTTTATCATTCTTCTTTCGGCTTGTTTTAATTATACAAATTTATCCCTCGCCCGCTCTCTAAAGAGAGCGAAGGAAGTGGGCGTAAGAAAGGTTTCCGGTGCCGGTCGCCGGCAGATCTTTCACCAGTTTCTCACCGAAGCCATTTTGATCTCGCTGCTTTCCCTGGCACTCGCTTATTTTATGATGGAATTTCTGCGGGAGTATTCAACGCTGCGCTCCGAATTCTTTATCGAAGGCACCAGTTTAAGCTGGGCATTGGCAGGCTGGTTTTTGTTATTCAGCGTATTCACCGGTGTACTTGCCGGCGTTATTCCCGCACTGACATTGTCAACTTTCCGCCCGGTGGAAGTGTTGAAAAACCTGGCGAATGTGCAGTTGTTTGGTCGCAACGGTTTAAGAAAAGCACTGATTATTTTTCAATTTACCTTGTCGCTGGTCATCATCATTTTTATGCAGACTTTCAACAAGCAATTTGATTATATGGCTACCGCCGATTACGGTTTCAACCGCGAGCGGCTGATCAATATTCCATTAGAAGGCACCGATTATCGGTTATTGAAAAATGAACTCACTACGCTCAGCGGGGTGGAGCAGGTTTCCGCAACCTCCGGTAACCTGGGAAGGTTTGCTTCGGGCATCAGTCTCGTAAAACAATCTCCGTTGGAAGAGGCGATACAGATCCGCCACTTTGATGTAGATGACCATTTTGTTGCCAACATGGGTTTGAAAATTATTGCCGGCTCGAATATCCGGGTCGCAGCAAATGGGGCCGAAACTACCGTGCTGATAAATGAGCAATCGCTAAAAGCTTTGAAGATAAGTTCACCTGCGCTTGCCATTGGTAAAAGCATCTTCTTAGATGATAGCGTAAAAGTGCAAATTGCAGGCGTGTTGAAAGATTTTCATTTTGAAGGATTTGAACATTCGATCTCACCTATGTTGTTCCGTAGCCGGGAAAAGGAATTTCAAATACTGAATGTAAAAACGAAAATGGATGAGCCCGATGCGGCGCAACTTGTTGCGGGAATAAAAGCAGGCTGGAAAAAAATCAATCCCGGCTCGGAATTATTTTATGCCTGGTTTGATACTGAGTTTTCTGGTGGGAAAAATGCCGGTGCGTCCATTTCGATGTTGGGTTTGCTTGCCTTCATCGGCATAACCATCGCCTGTCTTGGCCTGCTGGGAATGGTAGTATACACGGTGGAAGGACGTAGTAAAGAAGTGAGCATTCGCAAAGTAATGGGTGCCGGCGTAATGAGCATCATGTCCTTATTATCCAAGAGTTTTTTAAAATTGATCGCGATCGCGATCGCCATTGCTGTGCCTATCGGCTGGATCTGTAGTGAGTTGTTCCTGAGGATGTTTGCTGAGCGGGTATCCGTAGGTGTTGGTGTGCTTAGCCTGGCCTGTTCTTTCATACTCGGCCTGGCCATAATTGTAATTGGATCCCAGGTGTACCGCGTAGCCCGGGCAAACCCGGCAACCAACTTAAGAGCAGAATAAGGCTTTATAGATATTGACAAATTCACAAGTTTAAAATTGACAAGTAAATGATACAACTAAGGAAAATTTTCAAATGGGTTAACTCGGGTTCTAACCGCACCTTCCTGTTAAAGGATATTAACCTGGATATTGCGGAAGGAGAGTTTGTCTCGATCATGGGGCCTTCAGGTTCCGGCAAGTCAACCCTGCTGAACATCATTGGTATGTTGGATGAAGCGAACGAAGGCGAATACAATTTTCTCAGCGAAGCTGTGCACAAACTGAGGGAGAAAGAAAAATCCGCTCTTTACAAACAATACATTGGCTTTGTCTTCCAGGCCTATCACCTGATCGATGAGTTAACGGTGTACGAAAACATCGAGACTCCCCTGATCTACCAGAACATAAAATCCGGTGAGCGCAAGGCCATGGTCGCGGATATGCTTGACCGCTTCAACATCGTGGGAAAGAAAGACCTTTTCCCGGCCCAACTGAGTGGCGGACAGCAGCAACTGGTAGGTATTGCCCGTGCCCTCATCGCCAAGCCAAAATTGTTGTTAGCGGATGAACCTACCGGTAACCTGAATTCAAAACAAGGGGAGGAAATCATGGAACTTTTCAAAACCCTCAATGACGAAGGTGTTACGATCATCCAGGTAACGCATTCAGAAAAAAATGCAGCCTACGGAAAGCGCATTATTCATTTGCTGGATGGCAGGCTGGAAAATGTAGCGCAATTACAATCATAAATAATACCGAAAATAATAGTGCGTTTATTCGCTCGCGTGAGTAGGCGGATCTAAGGTGATTTATTCACCAGTCGTTAAACGGGAGTGATCCCAAAAACAGTAAGAAGATGAAATTAAGAATATTGGCAATGGTGCTGCTGATGAATGTGGCGGTTGTACAGGGGCAAGACAACCGGTTGACCCTGCAGAAAAGTATAGAGACCGCCCTGGCTAACAACTTGCCGGCGAAGCAGAGTGAAGTAACGATGCAGCGTGCGGAAGTCAATTATAAGCAGGCTAAAAACAATCGCCTGCCCACGATTGATGGCCAGTTTAACTACGGCATCAACAGTGGACGCAGCATCGATCCGTTTACCAATGGATACATCAATCAAAACCTCTCATCCAGCAGCGCGAATACGCAGGCGCTGGTGCCTGTGTTCAATGGCTTCCAACTGAAAAGCCAGATCAAACAAACAGAGTATGCTTTCGCGACAGCCACTATGGAATGGCAACAACGGAAAGATGAGCTTACGCTGCAGGTTATTTTAGCCTATCTCCAGATAATGAATAATGAAGATGCCTTGCGCCTTGCCAATCAGCAATCTGTCATCACGCAACAACAGGTGGAAAGATTAAAGATCATCGCGAACGAAGGAGCGGCGCCTCCGGGAAACTTAAGTGACCTCCAAGGCCAATTTGCCGGGGATCAACTTACCATCATCGCAGCAGAAAACAGCCTCGAATCAAGTAAGCTTGCTTTGACCCAATTGATGAATGTTAATTACGACTCAACACTCCAGGTTGATCGTTCAGGATTTGATAGCACGGTGCGCCTTTACGACGCCATGCCCGACCAGATCTATGCCGCAGCACTCGGTCAACTTGCCTCTGTAAAAGCGAGTGATCTGAGGGTTCGTTCGAGTGCAGCCGGGGTTAAAGCTGCCGCCTCAGGTTACTATCCCTCCGTGTCGCTTTACGGCGTGTTAAATACGAACTATTCCAGTGCTGCTGCCTTTAACAGGCCCATTGGTTCCGTGCAGGTGCCCACCGGCGACTATGTAACCATCAGCGGTGCAAATGTGCCCGTGTTTAC
>JAURWD010000084.1 GCA_030655145.1 Ferruginibacter sp. | reverse complement strand
CTGCTGCCTGGATTATTCATCATCAATGCCACAGCTTTTGCAAGGTCCATGGCTGATCCGCCACCGATTCCAATGACTCCGCTTACGGTACCGAATTCGTTTTTCAATTGTTGGGCTAAACTATCAACATAAGTTGTCTTGGGCTCGTATGTAACATCAACATAAATGATTTTATCTTTTCCTTTTGCTGGAATCCTGGTTGCAAGTTCCTTTCCCTGGAAGTAATGATCCAGGAGGAAAATCATCGGAGCATCTCCTTTACGGTTTGGCTTTAATATTTCATCAAGTTGATTAAATGATCCACGGCCATAGATCACATATCCGACCATTTTAAAATTTCTAAAACTCATAATTTTTGTTTGAGGTGATAAAGTTACACGATAATTGGCTACAGGTTTTGTGCCTGGCTTGCCTCAAGGATCGCAAGTTTATTTCACAACATCTTGTATGTCTGCATCACCGCCAAGGTTATTCATCTGCCGCATGATATCATCATATCGTTGCGCAACCTTGCGGCTCATTGGTTTAACAGTATACAATTTTGGATTGGGCAAACACGCCGCGATCTTTGCGGCTTCACTGCGGGTTAAATTTTTCGCGTCTTTCTTAAAATAAGATCTTGATGCAGCCTGTACGCCAAAAATTCCTTTGCCCATCTCTGCCACATTCAGGTAAGTCTCCAATATTCGTTCTTTGCTCCAGAGTAATTCGATCATAAATGTGAAGTATACTTCTAATCCTTTTCGAATGAATCCACCGCCCTGCCAAAGAAAAACATTTTTGGCTACCTGCTGGCTGATGGTGCTGCCGCCACGCCGGCGATTGGGATGCTTTTCATTGTACTTGATCGCCTTCTCGATGGCCTTCATATCGAAGCCACTATGTTGAGGAAATAACTGGTCTTCACTGGCCATAACAGCGAGCTTAATATTTGAACTCATCTCATTATATGCAACATAATCGCGTTGTAAACCGTAACCCCCTATCACACTTCCCAATTGAGTAAGGGTAATTGGCGGATTGATCCACTTGCAGAAAAACAGGTAAACAAATTGAGAAATAAAGAGAATGAGAAAAACTCTCTTGGTAAAGCGCCACGCCTTTTGCATGAATATTGGTTTTTTAAAACAGGGGTTTTACATCTTGTTGGTCCCGTCGAGTCCCATGTACACAAGCTGGTATTTTTTTCCGATCACCATTCCCTTCCCACTTGTTTTTGCAATGAGATATCCAAGGCCGGCTAATGAGGCCGAAGCGATCAACAGGGGTGGGCTAAACTTTTCCCGATCCACAAGGTATACAACCCCGCTACCGATGGTGAGTAACAACCCACCACCCATTAAACTCGCAGCAGTACCGCTCATGTTTAACCCTTTTTCAGTTTTGCCCATTGAGTATATCTGCTTGTAGTTATATTGATGATCGTAGATTCGTACAGTGTCAAGGATATACACGCCGAGTTGTGTCATTACTGAACGTACTATGTATTCTTTTAAGTATAACGTATCGTTTTTCATACGCTGAATACGGGCCGTCATGCTTGCCCCGGTAGTTGATGTAAATGTTATTTCGGACCCTGCAAAAAAACGGGCAATCGTTTTATCCTTTTTTTTTAGCAATAAAAAATCGGGTTGTTGCGCCGCTGCGCTTATGCAGATGAAGAGGGAAATGAAATAGACTAATTTGTTCATGACAATATTATTATCCAAACGTGTTTTTAAAAACTCCTATTGTTCGGTGGCATAGAGCACGCCAAATAAAAGCAATATTCCAAAAAGGACTAAAAGGCCACCGGATATGCGGGTGATAAGTGTAAGGTTCTTTTGATTTAGCTTCTTGCTCAACTTTCCGGCAAGAATTACTTTAAAAACATCAGCTGCCAGGTTAAGCAAAATACAGGTGGTGAAGATCACAATCCTGTCGCCAATACCTGGTGTCGAGATCGCTATCGTTGTTGTAGTTGTTAACCAAAAGGCAATAACTCCCGGGTTAAGCGTATTGATCAAAAAACCGGCAGCCGCCAAACGGGCATGCGTACCCGCAGAAACTTTTATAAGTGCGGTTTCTTCACTGCGCAGTCTTACTTTTTTAAAGAAGAGGTAAAATACGCCGAGGGCTATCAAAAAAAAACTACCAGTAACGCCGATAGTTTTCTTAAAATCCAATAAATGTCGCACGAGTTCAGAAAAAGCATTGCTCAAAATAACCATTAGGAGATCGCTCAGAAAAACGCCGGCAATAAAACTCAGTCCCCCGTCACGCCCATTGATCACGCTTTGTTTTATGACAGTGAACACCAGCGGTCCCACCGAAAAAATCAGCAATAGGGCTAATGCGAAACCTTTTATCAAAGCATCAATCATCCGGGAAGCAAAAAATGGTGTGTGCCGTGAAGATAAAAAATATAGCGAAGGTGAAAACGTTATTTCTTCTTAAAGATCGGCACGGTACTACATGGTTCACCATACATAATACTCTTAACCACCGGCCTCAAAAGTTTTGTGGCATGCAGGTATGCGGCTTCCCCAACGGGCAACTCGCCACAGCCTTTTATTACAACGCGTTTATCAAGGTATTCATTGACTGCAATCTTATTGATGTTTTGCAGGAGTAATTGCTGCTGCATTTCTTCCTTGGTTCCGAAAATGATTTCGTTCGCTACCGGTTCCAGGTAACTCGCGACGAGCATGTAAGCCCACATTGGGATAACAGCATCGGCACTACAGGTTACGGCTACTGCCTTTTGGCGGAATACTTCCACGTCAAGATTTTTAAGCGATTCGCGGAAGTCTTTTTCTTTTAAGATCAACCCCATGAACAAGTAATCTTTCATGTCGAATACTGCTATTTCATCTTTTGGAAAATATTCTTCCAGGTCTAAACTGACCAGTGCACTCTCCGTTACTTTATTTATGATACCGTCGCTCATGGGTGCAAATTTACTACATAAACCACCGGCTTGACCGCTGCACAGTTTCGAGAGTCGGAATTTGTAGTGTTAAAAATTGATAAAGTTTAACGGACACAAAAAAGCCGGACCATATGATCCGGCTTCCTGAGAATAATTATTTTTAAAAGAATTTACTGCGCTCATCTTTCACTTCTGCAATCTTGCGTAGTGACTCAAGCCAGCCTGACAATTGTTGAGCCATCATTCGGCTGCGTTGATTTGCTAACATCGCCATTTCAGGACTATCAGCTTTTGCGCCAATGCTATTTATTTTTATCACATATACCCCGTTCGTTCCTGCGATTGGTTCAGAAGCTTTTGTTTCAAAAGGTTTGTGAAATGCCGCCCCAATAACTTTAGGCTCATTACCAATTCCATTAATGATCTGAGCACTCAAAGTAATAGATGAATCCGCACCGGCAGTTTGAACAGGTACATTATAAGCTGCGGCAGCCGCCTCAAGTGTAGGCGTTGCCGTTAGCTTTTTTGCTATCTGCTCAGCCTTCTTTAAGTTTCGCACTGTCAGTTCAACCATAGGACGGGCAGTTTTCGCATCAGGTAACCCTTCAGGCTGAATGCGGTTAACGATTCCAACTACAAACTGGTCATCGATGCTAAACGGCTCACTTACTTCTCCAACTTTTGCATCAAAGGCCCATTTAACCAACTGTCTTGCGTCTTGCAAACCGCCAAGTTTATGGTCGTTTTCTTTTACCAGGTCCGGAACATCTACTTTTTGGATACCATTCTTTACCACATAACTTTCAAAGGTTTTTGCATCTCTCGCCTCGCCCGCCAGTTTAGTTGCTTTGGCACTTGCACTGTTTACAGTTTCATCTGTCGCAAGGATTGGTTTCGCAACATAGGCAACCTGGTAAGCGGGTTCAAAATTTTTCTGGCTAAGTACTTCAATGTAATGCCAGCCGAAATCGGTACGTACAACTTTTTTGTCGCCAGGCTTGCCGTTGAAAATTACTTCTGCAAATTCTTTCGCAAGGTTGGTCTGCGACGGAGAAAAATCATATTCACCCTTGGTGGTTTTACTTCCCTGGTCATCACTATACATTAATACCATCGCATTGAAATCTGCTCCACCTTGAATGGCTGCCGCGATACTGTCAATTCTCGCTTTAGCGATGCTATCTGGTAATGTCGGTTGACCTGTTTGCTGATCTTTTGTAGCTATTAATATATGACGCGACTTTACGCTATCCGGCATTTGTTTGCTTCCGATCATTTTGGCGACCACGAAATTGTTGCCGTCGAGGTAAGGACCAAAAACACCGCCCGTTTGAAGGGCTACGATTGAATCTTTATTTGGCATGGCCATTTTTGACTGTAGCGTGTAGCCGTCAAAAAATTCGATGGCACTCATATTTCTTGAAACAAATGCTTTTGCATTCGTGTCGGTACTAAATGATTGTCTGAGGGCTGAAACCGCTTCCAAAGATTTTGCAGTATCTGATGCACTTGGATTAGCGCTGAACGCCACATAAGAAATGGATCGTCCGCCATCTTGTTTGTATAATGCTTTGTGTTTGGCGATGTAATCATTTATTTCTTCATCGGAAACTTTCACCGAGCTATCGCTGATGGCATTGTAGGGAACAGAAACAAAGGAAATGGATGAAAAAGATTTGTTTTCAGTTGCTTCTTTTTGCTGCATCCAGGATGGGTAGTAAGCGCTTGCAGCAATCATGCTGTTATACTTACTATATAGTGCCTGTAATTTCATCGGCTCTACAATCTGGGCCTCGATGGCTTCTCTTTGCTCGCCTTTTGATTTTTTTGCCTGCTGCCACCATTCCTGCACTTTAGCCAGATCGTACCGACCGGTAGCTTTATCAGTGAACGCCTGTTTCAAAGTTTGCGGGGCATCATCGCTAAACATCAGTGTGCTCATCTCTTTCGGAGAGAAGGTTAAACCGAGTTTTTCGAATTCTTCAACAAGTACCTTCTCAGTAACCATCTGGTCCCAAACCGATTGACGAACATCGTAAATCTGGGTTCCACTGATTTGCCCGCCATATTGGTCTTCTACCTGCTTAACTTTTGCGTTGTAAGCTGCGAGCTCAATTTCTTCACCATTGATCTTTCCGATGTCAGATCCTGGATTACCACCAAAAATTCCTCCACTACTTCCGGGTTTGGCATCCATCAATATGAAACCGATTAAACTGAGCGCAATCACCACAATCACAATTGCGGCACCTTTTTCACGAATGTTCTGAATAATTTGCATCTTTTCTTTTAATTAAAATGGACGGCAAAAATAGGGGAAATTACATACAAATGTGGAAAAATAAACCCCCTAAAATCGATAAAATACAGCATGCGTATGGGTTTTCGAATAACGGCTTTTTAAATATTTTGGTACATTATAGATTGGTTTTGTTGGGAAGTTTTTTACGAAAGTTGAATGTGCGATTTATCAGCTGTCCCCTATATCATATATATGCGGTTGGAAGAGTTTTGTCGGCACCGTTAATTTCCTATTAACATCCAACTGTTGATAAGCCACTATGGTTGTTAATAACACCCTTAGCTGTCTCTGGGTAGCGTGGAGAGTTGGGGAGAAACTGCAGGCCTGGAATTTGAGACAGTCGATTAATGTGTATGGGCGCAAAGTTATCAGGTTGCTCATCCACAGGGATCAGAAAAATTTATTCGGTTTTGTTTCCCACGGACAATTTTATTAACTACTTGTGTAAAACCTTTTTAGATTATTTTATGGGTAGCTTGCAGTAACCGTATCAAACACAAAATTGTTAAAGCGGCTAATGTTGATTGAGTGTGTATGAGTGTGGATAAATGCTTTTTTTTAATTTTACAATTATTTCAAAAACGATATTTCCACATATCCACAGCCCTAGTAATAATAGATTTACTTAAAATAAGAAACTACTAAAAGCTATTATGACAGATATTAACACAGCAAAATCCAATATTGAAAAGACAGGCTTCCTGGATGTTGATATAGATGTGAATATTGACCTGTTTGCCGAGATCGAAAGATTGAAGAAAGAAAAGAATGCCATCATCCTCGCTCATTACTACCAGGAGCCGGATATCCAGGATGTCGCTGACTTTATCGGTGATAGTCTTGGCCTTGCTCAACAGGCCGAAAAAACGGAAGCCAGCATTATAGTTTTTGCCGGTGTGCACTTTATGGCTGAAACCGCGAAGATTTTGAACCCCGAAAAAAAAGTACTACTCCCTGATTTAAAGGCCGGATGTTCACTGAGTGATAGTGCACCACCTGCCTTGTTTAAAATGTTTAAAGACAAGCATCCCGATCACCTGGTGATTACTTATATAAATTGTTCGGCTGGAATGAAAGCTTTGAGCGATATTATTTGTACCAGTAGCAATGCCGAAAAAATAATTGAAAGTTTACCCAGGGATCAAAGGATCATTTTTGCACCCGATAAAAATCTAGGAGGTTATCTTAATAAGAAAACAGGTCGAAACATGGTGTTATGGAACGGCGCCTGTATGGTGCATGAAATTTTTAGCCTGGAAAAGATAACCAAGTTGAAACTGCGCCACCCCGGCGCAAAAGTGATCGCTCATCCTGAATGTGAAGATGCGGTTTTACGGGTGGCTGACTATATAGGAAGTACAACCGGTTTGTTGAAATATTCCCAACAAAATGAAAGCAAGGAATTTATTGTTGTTACCGAACCTGGAATTCTTCACCAGATGCAGCGATCCAGCCCGCACAAGACCTTTATTCCAGCACCGCCAAATAATAGCTGCGCCTGTAATGATTGTCCGCACATGAAGCTGAACACGCTTGAAAAGTTGTACCTGTGTATGGAGTACGAGCAGCCGGAAATTACTATGCCCCAGGATCTCCTGGTTGCTGCTAAAAAGCCTATCGAAAGAATGTTGGAAATCAGCAAGCAATACGGCTTATAGTTTTGGCGGTTGTTTTCATTGAAGCTGTAATATAATGTACCTGATCTCCACCTTAAAATTTTTAATTAAGTCTTATTTTGTACGTATAAACTTTTTTTATGGCCATTCCATCAGTTGACTTAGCGGAATTTTTAAGTGGTGATCCTGTTCGTAAAAATGCTTTTGTTCAGGAATTAGGCAAGGCCTATGAAGATGTGGGCTTTGTGGCGGTAAAAAATCACGGGGTCCCTGATGAATTGATTGCTGATCTATATAAAAATGTGCAGGAATTCTTTTCGCTGCCACTTGAACAGAAAAAGAACTACGAAATTCCTGAATTGGCTGGTCAACGTGGATATACCAGTTTCGGTAAAGAACACGCAAAAGGCAGTGAAGCCCCGGATCTAAAAGAATTTTTCCAATATGGTCAAACGCCCCGGGACAATTTCAAAGCCGAAGAATACCCACCAAATGTTTTAGTAAAACAGGTCAATGGGTTTGATATGACATTTGCCGATGCTTACCGCGCTTTTGAGACATCCGGCACGGCCCTGTTACAGGCGATCGCATTGTATCTTGGGCTTGAAGAACACTTTTTTAATAAATTTGTGTACAATGGCAATTCCATTCTAAGGGCAATTCACTATCCGCCAATCACTGTTGAACCGAAGTCAGCTATCAGGGCCGAGCAGCATGAAGACATCAATCTCATTACTTTGTTAGTAGGGGCTTCCGCCGACGGTTTACAGATTTTAACCAGGCAGCAGGAATGGGTTGGTGTAACCTCTCTGCCGGAGCAAATTGTGGTTAATGTGGGTGATATGTTGCAACGCTTCACAAATAATAAATTGCGTAGCACCACGCACCGGGTGGTAAACCCAGCCCGCGAACTCTGGCATACCAGCAGATTCTCCATTCCATTTTTCCTTCATCCTCAATCCAGTATGAGTCTTCAGTGTCTTGATTCCTGTGTGGATGAAACTCACCCCAAATTGTATGCTGATGCTACTGCCGGTGAATACCTTGACGAGCGTTTACGTGAAATAGGATTAAAGAAATAATTAAATATTATATTTTGTTATTATATATTATTTATCCTGGTTAGTTATTCTAATTTGTTTAGTATTTGGTATTAATCAGGCATATATCATTTTTAAAAGCTGTTTTTTTTCATAGCATCACGGCTTTTGGTGGTCCCCAGGGTCATGTTGGAATGATGTTCAAGACTTTTGTCGAAAGGAGAAGAGATGTGAATCGCGAGGAATTGATGGAACTCATCTCATTTTGTCAAATGTTACCTGGCGCT
The DNA here is from genome assembly GCA_030655145.1 of Ferruginibacter sp. Taxonomy (GTDB): domain Bacteria; phylum Bacteroidota; class Bacteroidia; order Chitinophagales; family Chitinophagaceae; genus Ferruginibacter. Next base: position 10,371 of record JAURWD010000084.1, on the reverse strand, counting down.
TCCTCTTCTCAAACACTCACGCTGATTGGATATAAACGCGGGGGAATTCCACTTGCGATCTTAACCCTCATAATTTGGATACTTCCCGCTTGCATTCTTATGGGTGCCTTGTCATTTGTGGTGGGCATGATTGGGCCGCAGGCCTTGCATACCAGTATTTTCCAGTTCATTCAGCCTATGGCCATCGGTTTTTTAGCGTATGCAGGTATCCGGTCTTTTCGCATATCAGTCAACAATTTTATCACCTTAGTCATCATGTTGGTCACCATGGCCGTGACTTATTGGTTTTTCAAAACACCCTGGGTTTTCCCACTCTTGATCATAGGGGGTGGCATCGCCACAAACTTTAGCAATAAGCGTATACCTGAAAAAGAAAAAGGGGATCCGAAAAGAGTGCGTTGGACCAATATCTGGCTCTTCGTCCTGGTTTTTGTGATCGCAGGATTTTTAAGTGAAACGGCCCGGAAGCAGGAATGGCCGAACCGGAAAGCTTATAATCTATTTGAGAACTTCTATCGCTTTGGGAGTTTTGTATTCGGCGGAGGCGATGTGTTGATTCCCATGATCCTGGATCAATATGTGGCCAGGCCAACATCACCAAAATTCGTGGACCGATCGACCATAATCCGCATCGATCGAAGTGAATTGCTTACTGGAGCCGGAATTGTTCGCGCTATACCCGGTCCGGTTTTTTCGATAGCCTCGTACACCGGCGGAATTGCTCTAAAGGGAGAGGGTAAATGGTTTCAAACGCTTGGTTGTTTCATTGGATCGGTCGCCATCTTTTTGCCGAGTGCGTTATTGGTTCTGTTCTTTTTCCCGTTATGGCAGTATTTGAAAAAATTCGTTGTGGTGTTTAGGGCTTTGGAAGGAATTAATGCGGTGGTAGTAGGGTTCATGTGGGCTGCAACCCTATATCTGCTAAAGGATGTTTCAATCACTCACCTTAACACTTTGTCCATTTTTAACATAGCGGTGATCGCCGGGACCATTTTAATGCTCCAGTTTACGAAGACTCCTCCTCCGCTGATCGTGATAGTTTGTTTGTTGCTTGGGTTCTTTTTTTAGGCAGCTACCGATAGTAGCTGTATTTCTCTATTTCTTCTTTTACCAGGTCTGTTACGAGGTACCTGATCGACTTTTTGTCTTTTATTAGTTTCCGGATGCTACTCGACGATATCTCCAGCAGTGGAGCATTTAAGATGGAGAGATTGGCCTTGAGATCATTGCTTACTTCAAATCCGGGCCTGGGATACACGAAAACCTCATGATTATCAAGGATATACTGGTAATTCTTCCAGTTAGATAAATTTGAGAAGCTATCACTTCCCATGATCACAACAAATTCATGTTGCGGATATTTCTCGGTCAGATAAGCCAGCGTGTTAGCAGTATAAGAAGGCTTTGGGAGACTAAACTCGACGTTTGACGCCTTCAGATGGTTTTCTCCTTCGATTGCAGTTTGCACAAGATGAAGGCGATGATACTCATTAAGTAGTCCAGCTGAAGCTTTAAGTGGATTTTGAGGTGAAATAACTAACCAAACCTGGTTAACACCACCTTCATTCAAGACATGGTTAGCAATAATGAGGTGTCCGACATGAACAGGATTGAATGAACCGAAGTATAAACCTATTTTCATTTTGAAAGCTGCGGTTTGGCTGTGATTTCAACCCAGATATTTTCTGCTTCGTTCAGTCGAAGGCTTAAGTGATACCCGGCAACCAGGATCGAAATAGGATCTCCCAGGGGAGCAACCTTATCAACAACAATAACTTCACCGGGCACGCAGCCCATTTCCATGAGCTTCAAAAAGATATCATCTTTCTCGAATGACTTAATCAGGACGCTTGTGCCTACTGTGATTTCTGAAAGTCTTTGATCCATTCTGAATATTTACGCAAAGGTATCAATCCGAAATTTGTTTATAATTTCGAATTAAGAAATCAATGGCAATTCAGTTTTATAATGCGGATCGGTCGTTCCCGCTAAAGAACCGGCGAAAGTTGAAAGCTTTTCTAGCTAACCTTATCAAAAAGGAGGGGTTTGAAACCGGCGACCTGTCATTTATCTCCTGTTCGGATCCATTTCTCCTTGATATTAATCAACAATTCCTCCGACACGACACTTACACTGATATTATTACCTTCCCATTTTCGGTAGCGGGTCAACCTATATCTGGCGAAATCTACATAAGCATTGACCGGGTTAGAGAAAACGCGACTCTTTTCCAAACAAATACAGTTCTCGAGTTACACCGGGTAATTTTCCACGGAACACTACACCTCTGCGGTTACCAAGACAAAACGGCCCCTCAAAAGAAACTTATGCGTGGAAAAGAAGACCAGGCGCTGCTGGCTTACTTCCCAGATTTAACGTTTCACGTGGAACATAAACTTTAACTGTTTCACGTGGAACATTGAATATTTCACGGGAAGGCCCTCTTTTAGAAACAGTTTATCTTTGCACCATGTTTAATAAATATGATGTGATTGTAGTGGGAGCGGGACATGCCGGTTGCGAAGCGGCAGCCGCAGCCGCAAACATGGGTAGCAAAGTGCTCCTGATTACAATGAACATGCAAACAATTGCTCAAATGAGTTGCAATCCAGCTATGGGCGGTATTGCAAAAGGTCAAATTGTACGGGAAATCGATGCAATGGGTGGATATAGCGGAATTGTAACAGACAAGAGCATGATCCAATTTCGAATGCTGAACCGCTCAAAAGGACCGGCAATGTGGAGTCCCAGGGCACAAAGCGACCGGATGTTATTTGCCTCTACCTGGCGGGAAATGCTTGAACAAACTCCCAACGTAGATTTTTACCAGGATATGGTAACTAGTCTTGTTGTAAAAAATAACACGGTACAAGGAGTGGTTACCGGGCTCGGACATACGGTCGAAGCCAAATCAGTTGTACTGACAAATGGAACCTTCCTGAATGGGGTTATACATATAGGGGAAAAACAGCTAGGCGGCGGGAGAATGGCGGAAAAGGCTGCTACTGGAATAACCGAGCAGCTTGTGAACCTGGGTTTTGAAAGCGACCGCCTTAAAACCGGAACGCCTCCCCGGTTAGATGGTAGGAGTCTTGACTACTCCAAGATGGAAGAGCAGGAAGGAGACAAAGAAATAGTAGGATTTAGCTACCTGGATACGCCGAAGATCAAACCCACAGATCAAAAAAGTTGCTGGATCACCTATACCAGCGCAGATGTACATGAAGTTTTAAAAACGGGGTTTGAAAAAAGTCCCATGTTCCAGGGACGGATACAAGGGACCGGCCCACGATACTGCCCAAGTATTGAAGATAAGATTAATCGTTTCGCAGAAAGAGATCGTCACCAGTTGTTTGTTGAGCCTGAAGGTTTTAATACAATTGAAATATATGTCAATGGATTTTCTTCGTCTTTGCCCGAAGAAGTTCAGCACAAGGCATTAAAACTCGTCCCTGGTTTCGAAAATTGCAAAATGTTTCGGCCGGGATATGCGATCGAGTATGATTACTTTCCACCAACCCAGTTGAAATTTAGCCTGGAAACTAAACTCCTGGATAACTTATTTTTTGCAGGACAAATCAATGGCACTACCGGTTACGAGGAAGCAGCCTGCCAGGGACTAATGGCTGGAATGAATGCACACCTGAAATGGAAGGAGGATGAGCCCTTGGTTTTAAAAAGGAGCGAGGCCTATATTGGAGTGCTGATAGATGATCTGATCAATAAGGGCACCGACGAGCCATACCGCATGTTTACAAGCCGTGCAGAATTCAGAACCTTATTAAGACAAGACAACGCTGATATACGTTTGACAGGCATCAGCCACAAAGCGGGTTTAGCAAGTGAAGAGCGTGTCGAAAGAGTAAATTCAAAAGTGAAAGCCGTCAGTGAGGCCCGGGAAATATTGGAGAAAGTTTATGTTAGCCCTGAAGAAATGAACCCATATCTTGAAAGCGTAGGATCATCAAAATTGCTTGCAAAACAAAAGGCCTTGCAGGTGCTTTTACGGCCCAATGTAAACCTCAAAGAAATGACCCGCGTAGCAGACAACCTGGAAAATTCTTTACAACCATTTGATAATCAGGTAATTGAACAGGTTGAAATTCTCACTAAGTACGAAACTTACATCGATAAAGAACGCGAACTGGTGTCGAAAATGTCTCAGTTAGAAGACCTGGTGATTCCGGAAAATTTCAGTTATGATAAACTAAATTCGCTGAGTAACGAGGCAAGACAAAAGTTTACAAAAATACGGCCCCGTACCCTCGGCCAGGCGTCCAGGATTTCCGGCGTAAATCCAAGTGACGTCCAGATCTTAATGGTATTCATGGGCCGATAAATCTTTTCTAACCTCAATCAACTAAATAAATTCTAATTCATGCCACTTCATTTTTCTGCAAACTCTGCGAAAGAACTTGTTTTTGAAACCGTTGCCGAATACCTCCACCAGCAAGACCTGTTTATAGATAAAGAAGACAGTTCACGACCATGGGGAGGATTCTTTGTGCTCGATGAAAAGGATGCAGAGAAATTTATCTCCCTATATTTCCCCCACCTCACCAAAGATCAACTCACCATCGCAGGCAAGTTGAGTCCAAAGATCCTGATCGTTGCGCCAAACCAACGGTTAAGCTGGCAGTATCACTTCCGTCGTGCAGAGATCTGGAAATTAATTGGCGGTACGGCTGGTGTGGTTACGAGTGACAGCGACGAAGAAAAAGAAACTACCATCTTAGCAATTGGAGACATTATCCAATTAAAGCAAGGTGAAAGGCACAGACTGATCGGAACAGAAAGCTGGGGGATTGTTGCAGAGATCTGGCAACATACTGAAAAAGAAAATCCAAGCGATGAAGATGACATCGTAAGGCTGCAGGATGACTTCGGGAGATGATGATCAAGGCATGGCGCTCATTGGACAAGTTTCGTGTATGCATTTCCGTTAGTATAGCTGTACAACCTGTAAGTTCCTCAAAACCAATACGACATGAGAAAAATGCAAATCTTTGAATGAATTATGTAATTTAAACAAGCGATCTGGTAAGAACTTTGTTTAATAACAAAACCTACATAAAATGTCTATTCTAACTGTCCTCGTTGTGCTTATTGTAGCCGGAATTATTTTATATCTTATCAATACTTACATTCCCATGGATGGTAAGATCAAAAGCATTTTGAATATAGTCGTGGTCATTTTGATCATTATCTGGCTGCTCAAAGTTTTTGGTATTATTGGCTCTTTGTCTTCTATCAAAGTTTAAGGTTCCAATAAGTGTTGCTGGTATATTTTTTGTTTCGTCAAGGAAAAACTTAAATATGAAAACATTTATTTCTGTCCTTGCAGTTTCAGCGGTACTTATGACTTCGGGGTTACAAGCCCAGGACAAAGCAACCAGGCCAAGTCCTCCAGCGAAAGCCTCAGGTACAAGTGCAAAAGGAGCAACGATCGCTATTGATTACAGTCAACCATCCGTAAAAGGTCGTATGATTGGTAAAGAAATCGCTCCTTACGGAGAAGTTTGGCGCACCGGTGCCAATGAAGCAACCACCTTTGAAGTGAATAAAGACGTAACCATAAATGGTAAATCGTTAAAAGCCGGCAAATACGGCCTGTATTCTATCCCGGGTGAAAATGAGTGGACGATCATCTTCAACAAGAAAAATAATTTGTGGGGATCAAATGGCTACAGCGAAGCAGATGATGCCCTAAGAATTACTGCGAAACCTGAAAAGGCCGCGAGTATGACAGAGAAAATGACGTTCAACGTGGCTGATGGCGGCAAAGTAAAGATGATGTGGGGTGACGTTGCGGTAGATTTCGTGGTTGAATAAAACAAAACATATGTATGCAAAACGGCCCCAAAATTTTGGGGCCATTTTTTTATACCAGAACTACAGATACTTTGGAGATTGCTTTTCAGCTGCCGGGTTACGTTCATTAATTATGCCAAGACGAATATTTCGGAAAATGAATTTGACATTTATTAGATCGTAATATTTGTGCGGGATGCTGCAACAACCGGATGATAAACGCGTTCGGCATTTTGAAGAATAAGATTTTTATCGAGTGTCATTGGTTTTAGCTGCTTCGTTTGAAATCGCTTCAACTGATCAGTGTAGTGTGGAGATTTCGGATCTGCGCTGGCTCCGAAAGTGTTGATCGATTCAATAATTGGTAATCCTTTTTTTGGATATCGCACCAGGCAAATGTAAGCGTCACCACTTGTCACTTTAAAGAACCCGTCTTTGTCCCGGTCGGCATAAGTAGCAGCAAGCATATCCGGTAAACCCGTTGCCGGTAAAAATGTAGTTCCACGAATGAGCCGTTGTACATCTCCCAAAACAGGTTCGGTGGTTCTAAAATTTGATTCCATGTACTCGTGTATGTAATCAAAAGTTTCGACCGCTTCCTGTGTGGTTATTTCCCGCGGCGCAATGCCTCGCAATTTTTTTTGTAGAAACTCATAGGCTAGCAGGAATACTGCAGCTCCTTTACTTGATATGGGTGCGGTTCGATCCCAGGCTGCAAAGTTTTTGATAAGAGACGTATATTTTGGGTAGGCAGCGGTATCAAGGTTGATCATATTTTTAATTCCATATCCAAACTGCAAGTCCCGGGGAAACTTCTGATCAAACTTTATTGCCTTAAATTCTTCATAAGATATTTTATCCAGGCCCTTGATGAGTTCCCTGAACCGTTCACTCCTGTTGTTTTCATTCATTTCGAAACCGTCATTCCTGTCAAACTTTCGTGGGTCAAGATTTTCGCTGCCCAGGGTTGCATTAAAAGGTGAGTGATTGGTGTTATACAAGAAGCCACTTGTTGGATTAAGATATTGCGGGAGCGCTTCGACAGTTTTGAATTTGGTCCACAAAGTTGCCGATGTGTCGCCAGGTAATGTTTGCCTCCAGTGATATCGCCGGTCACCGTTTCGCACAGGCAACTTTGCATTACTAATGTAGAAGATTGTATCATACCTGTCAGCGTACATAATATTGAACATGGGAAGACTAACCATACTCAAGGCTTTATAAAATTCAGAAAAGCTTTTTGCTTTATTCATACGATACCATTGCTCAAGCGCACGGATATCCATGCTTGCCGGCAGCCGTACGGAAAAAACGCCCTTGGTTGTTTTGACTGTTGCCCCATACATACTCCAGTAAACTTTCTTGCTAACGGTTACGGGTAATTGTTTAATTTTTAACCTGGCTTTTTTTACTTCAAGATCGATCCACTTGCCATCGAACCAATACTGGTTCTTGTTGCCTGGATTCATTCTCAACTGGAACACATCAATTTTGTCTGGGTTATTCACTGTATGAGCCCAGCCAAGGTTTTCATTCGTACCATGAAAAATCAGGCAACCCCCGGGAAACAAGCCACCCAGCATGTTCCAGCCCTGTTCACTTTTTAAATGTGCCTCATAAAAAGCGGTAGGACCTTCGACCGGTTGGTGCGCATTGATGGCCAGGAACGCTTCACCGGTTTCCGTCCTGGAGGAATGAAAAGCAAAAGCATTAGAACCCTCGTAACCAAAACCCGGAAGGGTTGAAACCTGTCCACCCAAAATTCTCGATAGCGTGTGATCGACTCCGCAAAAAATGCTCAAAGAAAAAACCGTAGCTGCCACATAATCTTGTTCGTTGAATGGAAATGCCTTTTTGTATTTGACTTCCCGCGGATGAGTTTTTGCGTAATCATTTAGGCCTTGCACATAACCTTTTACGAGGGCAACGAAATCGGGACTTAAAGTTGACCATTGTTCCATGACTGTCTCCCGGCATCGTAAAAGATTGATCACATAATCCGCCTGTGCTCCTTTCTTTCCAAGGGCGCTACCGAGTTTTGCTTTGCCAGAAAGCATTACAAGTTGAAGGGTTTTGAAATCGTCTTCAGCATGCGCCCAGGCAAGGCCATATGCAACCTCGGGATCTGTTGCTGCAAAAATGTGGGGTACACCAAAACTATCGCGGGCAATCGTAATTTTTAATGGGTCGATTTGTGCAAATAATATTGTTGGCAGCAAGAGAAAGAAAGAGAATATGTATTTCATCAGAATGAAAAATCTTGTGAGTGAGTCGAAAGGGGGACCTGGTTGATATTGTATCATTGAACGACTTTAAGGTAAACACATTAATTGTTAAACGGACCAACAACTTTACCTTTATTACTTAATTGATTTCATGAAAGATTTTAAGAAGTATTTTATCGTTCCTGGAGCACCCGAAGAAGTTTATTTAGCATTAACGCTTGAGGCAACACTTAAACTTTGGACAGGTGAGGAGGCTGAGATGAGCACGGTTCCGGGATCAGAATTTTCGCTTTGGGAAGGTAGTATCACCGGCAAAAATATATCCTTCGAAGAGGGAAAGAAGATTGTACAAGAGTGGTATTTCGGAGAACAGGAACCAGCATCCATAGTAACCATAAAGCTGCATCAACACAAGCAAGGCACTTCTGCCGAAGTAACCCATACAAATATTCCTGACGAAGCTTACGAGGATATGGTCAATGGTTGGAACGAAAATTATTTCGGATTACTCATTTCCTTTTACCAGTAGGTATTTAATTAGATCTCCAGCCGTTTCCAAACGTCCTTCACTAACGTTAACGGTTACATGTTGGTGTCGTAAGATTACTTTATTTGAGATTGTTCCGAAGAATATCTACCCGAGTGACGAGAATTAGTTATGGGTTCGAAAAATTTCCAGTCTTACCTATAAGAATATTCCAGCGCCGAAGTTATTTTACCGGGGCCATTATGTTTTAAAATTTCATACAAGAAAAATCACCTACAGATAAGCAAATTACACTCTCTGCTTAATTTATACCTAGTTCGTGTAATCGTCGATGTTATTGAAGAAATTTTGTGCGCTAATGTCTATACTCACCTCAAATATTTAACCCAAATTATCTCTACAGCTTACCTGGCTCCGAAATATTCATCATTCTTTCTCCAGGCATTTGTTATGGATGTGATTTCAATCTTGGCATGATTGAATACAAACAAAAAAACCGCGATCGAGTTCCAATGGTTAAATCCGGGAATCGAAATTTTGATTTCACTCACAGGGATGACTAAACATTTCCAAGCTTAATTATTTCGAAAAAAATTGAATAAGCCGCGTACCGCAGGGGTTGGACAAGATCTTTCTTCGCCATAAAGATTTCGACTCACGGATACGTGTACACGTAACGAGGTCGACGTTGCCCAAATGATTTCTACTCTTTTCAACAGGTCGGAAGAATCCTGTTCAGTTTTAAAAAAATAAATTGAATGTCCCGAGAAATTAGTGGGACACTTCGAATGCCCAATGAATTAATAGTTCAGGCGCGCCGGACCCATCAGGGCAAGTGAAGTGTTTGCAAGAACAAAAGAGCAAAGTGATTTTACAAATGTTACCGCAGCATATTTCAGCAGCGGTAACATTTGATTGGTTGAAACGACGTCCTCTAAATGGTTGCGATGCGAAATCAGCAACGCCATTGAGAGGCACGAATAAGGGACGGATAGGTTTTAAATATTTACACACAATGACCTTTACAAAGTAGGTCGATGAACTTCAGGCGAACCAGAAGAGCCTGAAGATTAGGAAACTTCAACCGCTTTTGCTTTTTCCTTTCCCCCGATCATGAGTAGCTCATTCACCTGTATTTCGGTGATGTATTTTTTATTTCCCTCCTTGTCATTGTAACTGCGATTGATCAGCTTTCCTTCAACTACTACTTCACTTCCTTTTTTTAAATATTGCTCTGCAATATCAGCCAGCTTGCCCCAGGCGATGATATTGTGCCAGGTTGTTTCCGTTACTTTTTCCCCGGAGGAGTTTAGATATTGTTCATCCGTAGCGATGCTGAAGCGGGCAATTTTTTTGCCATTCTCGGTGTTTTTGATTTCCGGTACATTTCCCAGGTTACCAATTAACTGAACTTTGTTTTTTAAGGCGTACATATGCTTGATTTTTAAAGGTGAAAACGCAATTTTCAAAATGAAGATGAAGCTAGACCATCACTGATCAACGAATTACAAAGTAGCTAGCAATTGCCTGCCGAGCAAGAGAAAACCTACCACATTGAAACAGGAAATAATCCTGGGAATCCAGTTAAACCAACCCGATTGAAGAGGGAAATAATCACTATCTAAGCAGTACTTTTGCGACCAGTATCAAAAAGTTCGAATGGCTAATACAATCAAACACTCAATTTGTCCTTCCTGCGGCAAACCAGGGATTGCCCCCGCTCTTACTTGTAAAGACTTCACAGTGTCATCCGAAAACTTTGAGGTGTGGGAGTGTTCATCCTGCTCACTGCGGTTTACGCAAAATGCCCCGACCGAAGAAGCGAACGGGCCGAATTACCAAACCTAC
>JAURWD010000080.1 GCA_030655145.1 Ferruginibacter sp. | reverse complement strand
AGTGCCTTCAGCGATCATCCCGGAAGAATATAACCTCGTGATAAATCCCGCACATCCCGGCGCTGGGAAAATAAAGATCAAGGACTCAAAAATTTTCATTTTTGATAAACGGCTATACCTAACTAATGAATAGCACTTATCTCCTCCTTGGCAGTAATATGGGTAATAGCGAAGAGCAGCTCAAAATTTCAATTGCTCACATCAAAAAAAGTGTAGGTAGAATTCTCAACAAGTCTTCTTTGTATGCAACTGCTGCCTGGGGAAATACCGAACAACCCGATTTCGTTAACCAGGTATTGATCGTTGAAACAAGTTTAAGCGCCAGCGAAACTCTGGAAGGTATTCTCGAGATAGAAAAAAAGATGGGCAGGATCCGCACGATTAAAAATGCACCAAGGATCATAGACATCGACATATTATTTTTTAACCGGGAGATTATCGATCAACCTCATTTAACCGTTCCACATCCGGAAATTCAAAACAGGCGTTTTGTTTTAACCCCGCTAAATGAACTATCGCCCAACCTGGTTCACCCGGTTTTACATAAGCCGATTCATGTATTGCTTGAAAATTGTCCCGACTCACTTGGTGTTAAAAAGTTTTGAGAAGCCAACGGATATTTCCCTTTATTTTGCGCCCCAAGCTTATGAAGTATAGTTTCGTTACAATCGAAGGGAACATTGGTGCAGGAAAAACTACACTGGCGCATTTACTCAGCAAACATTACAATGCCAGGCTGATCCTGGAGGAATTTGCCGACAATCCTTTTCTCCCAAAATTTTATGAAAATCAACAACAGTATGCTTTCCCGCTGGAATTATTTTTTATGGCGGAGCGTTATAAGCAACTAAAGGACCTGCTGCAAACAAAAGATATGTTTCAAAACATAACCATTTCCGATTACCTTTTTACCAAGTGCCTGCTGTTTGCAAAAGTCAATTTAGCTGATGAAGAATTCCGGTTGTATCAAAAGCTTTTCGACATCATGAACCCACAGGTTGTGCAGCCGGAGATCATTATTTACTTACACACGCCGGTCATAAAATTGCAGGAGAACATCAGAAAAAGAAACCGGCAGTATGAACAAAACATTGCCAACGATTACCTGTTTTCCCTGCAGGAAACCTACACGCAATACATCAAGCAACACAACATAAAAACCCTTTTCGTTGATACGTCGAATGCAGATTTTCTCGGCAACGAGGAGCACCTGAAAGTGATCATCAACGCACTTGATAAAGAATATGAGAATGGGCAACACTATTTAACCCTCCCTTAGATCCATCGATATTTAAAGTGCGTCGATAAGTTATTTACCTTCGCCCAACTTTAAATAATTCACTTGTTGGATACTTCCCCGCTTAGCGTATTTAAAATTCCCGAATTCCGAAACTTCATTTTAGGACGATTTGTTTTCATCATGGGCCTGCGCATGATGGGTACGCTTGTTTCATGGTGGATGTACGAGCTCACGCGGGACGCTTTTTATATCGGGATGATCGGGCTTGCAGAGGCAATTCCCGCAGTAACCCTTTCTCTTTATGCAGGCTATATCATCGATAAAAGTGAAAAGAAGAGGATCCTGGTTCGCGCCGTTTCGCTCTATGCTATTTGTGCAATAATACTGTTAGGAGCTTCGTCCCAATGGTTCAGGGCTGAATTGGGCAACAAGCTCATTATCATTTTTATTTATAGCGTGATTTTTTTCACCGGTGTGATCCGGGCTTTTTCAGGGCCGGGTTTTGGTGCCATCATAGCCTCATTGGTGCCCAGGGAAAAGCTGATCAGTGCCTCGCAGCTTAGTTCTACCAGTTGGCTCATCGCGAGCATCACCGGTCATGCCAGTGCGGGGTTTTTAATTGCCTGGTTTCATGTAACAGGTACTTTCGTGGTGATCACTTGTTTGATCCTTGTCGGGTTATTCTTCATCTCCCGTTTAAAAGAAAAGCCTCCTGGAATGACGGCTGAGAAAAAAACACTCGAGGCGGTGAGCGAAGGGCTTAAATATGTTTTCAAAACCCGGGAATTATTGGGTGCGCTGACGCTGGATATGTTTGCAGTATTGTTTGGTGGCGCAGTTGCGATGGTACCGGTTTATGCTAAAGACATTTTACATGTAGGGCCGATCGGGTTTGGCTGGCTGAACGCGGCTTCTGATATTGGGTCTATCAGCATGGTCATTGGACTTACGCTCTCGCCCATGCGCCGGAAACAGGGTATCAAATTGTTGATGGCCGTTGCAGGATTTGGTCTTTGCATCATTGTGTTTGGCATTTCAAAATGGTACTGGGTTTCGTTTGGAGCGCTTCTGGTAAGTGGTGTACTTGATGGCGTTAGCGTGGTGGTACGCAGTAACATTGTGCAGATCATGACCCCAGATGAACTGCGGGGAAGAGTGATGAGTGTAAACTCTATGTTCATTAATTCTTCCAATGAAATCGGACAGTTTGAAAGCGGCGTGGCTGCCAAGCTGATGGGCGTTGTGCCTTCCGTAGTCTTTGGGGGATGTATGACGATCATGGTGGTTATAGCCACCTGGTTCAAGGCCCCATCGTTGAAAAAACTGGAATATTAATCCGGGCAATTTTTTTATCTTCCACATTACATCTTCAACAGCTTTTCTATGCAACGCAGAACCTTTGTCCGTACCAGCAGTCTCACCCTGGCCGCACTCGCTTTGTTAACCAATCGTACACTCGCTAATTTTTTGCAAGATCCCTGGAAGATCAAAATGCTGACGAAGGAGATTGGAATATTCACCGAAAAAGGTGGAACCATTGTGTTTATGCTATCGAAGGATGGAATCGTTGTGGTTGACAGCCAGTTTCCCGAACAATCCAAACACCTGATTGATGACCTAAAGAAAAAAACGGATAAGCCATTCCGCCTGTTGGTCAACACGCATCACCACGGTGATCATTCCGGCGGAAACATTGCATTTAAGGGACTGGTTCAACATGTGCTTGCGCATTCAAACTCTAAATTGAACCAGGAAAAAGTGGCGATTGAAAAGAAGACCGAGGAGCAGCAGCTGTACCCGGACCAGACCTTTGGTACTACATGGTGTGAGAAAATCGGCAAAGAAAAACTGTGCCTGCATTACTTCGGACTTGCGCATACAAATGGGGATGCGCTTGTTCATTTTCAACATGCCAATATCCTTCACATGGGCGACCTTGTTTTTAACCGCCGTCACCCTTTTGTGGATCGAACCGCCGGGGCCAATATCCGGAGCTGGATCAACGTGATCGAAAAAACCGTCAAAACCTTTGACAAAAAAACCATTTTTGTTTGTGGCCATGCGGCCGAAGGTTATGACGTCCTGGCCAATCGTGCAGATGTGCAGTTATTCGGGGATTACCTCCAAACCTTGTTAAGTTTCGTGGAAAATTCTATTAAAGACGGAAAAACAAAAGAAGATCTTTTGAAAATCACTGTACTTCCGGGTGCGCCGGAATGGAAAACAGAAGGTCTGTCACGACCGCTTGGTGCTGCCTACGACGAACTTACTTCGAAGCTGTAACCATCAACTTTTCCAATACAAAATAAACGATCGGGCAAAACGTAGAATTTTTGAGCGTGAGCGGCTGGCGTTTCAGGAGCACGTCCTCATCTGTATACGGGAAACGTTCGCAATCAGAAGGCCGGACCTCGTAAATGCTGCAATAATTATCAGCTCCGAGAAAAGAACAGGGTTTGGAACGCATTACATAATCTCCATCTTCATCTACCCGCAGGTAATCATTGATCAGGTCTCCTTCCTTTATTTTGAGGTGTTTTGAAATGCGTTTGATATCCGGCGCCTTGAACCGGGGAGAATATCCTTTGCAGCAGTTGCCACATTGCAGGCAGTCAATCTTGCTAAAAGCTTCATCATGCAGTTCGGGCAACGCACGCAAAACGGTATTCTTATCAGCCCGATGCAGATAATTCTTGTACAATTTCTGCCGGTCTCCCGATTTTTTTTCCCACGCTCTTAATAATTCTTCACTCATATGATCGGTCCCCGGAAGCAGGTAGCCACATCGGCCACGGTATTTTCCGGCAGGTGCAAAGTAACGAACATTCTAGCACCAAATCTTGTTGTGTTACTGTAATTTTGCACCGTCAAATCTACCTTAGGAGCTTTTAAACGGCATTCGCTTTTTCTTAACAAAACCGGAAGACCTCTGCCACCTCCCTGATCCGTATATTGACATCCGGCAACAGTTTACAGAAAAATACAACCTGGTTTACAGCAGGACGCGTAAGCCGATCATCTTTTAGATACCATTTATAATTTTAAATAGCGCTATGAATCTTTTCGAAAAACAACAAAATGAATTTTCAGGCAGGCATATAGGACCGAATAAAGAAGAAACCACAGAAATGCTCTCCACTATTGGGGTAAGCTCCCTAGAGGAATTGATCAGCAAAACAATTCCTGATGGAATCCGCATAAAATCCGACCTGGACATTCCACCAGCGATCAGCGAGTACGAATACCTGGGAGGTCTCAAAAAAATAGCTTCAAAAAATAAGCTTTTCAAAAGTTATATCGGGCAGGGTTATTATGACACCATTACCCCCAGCGTTATCCTGCGGAATGTTTTTGAAAATCCAGGCTGGTATACGGCCTACACCCCTTACCAGGCTGAAATTGCGCAAGGCCGCTTGGAAAGCTTACTCAATTACCAGACAATGGTAAGCGACCTTACGGCTTTACCCATTGCCAATGCGAGTTTGTTGGACGAGGGTACTGCTGCCGCAGAAGCGATGGCCATGTTGCTCAATCATAAAAACCGCAATCACGATCACCTTACAGCTCCGAAGTTTTTCGTGGATGAAAACATATTTTCTCAAACCAAGGATGTGTTGATCACGCGTGCTACGCCGATCGGCGTTGAATTGGTATTTGGAGCTTTTGATTCGGTAACGCTGGATGAAAGTTATTTTGGCGCAATTGTTCAATATCCCAATGCGGATGGAGAAATAGAAGATTACAGGGATTTTATTACAAACGCACATGCAGTGAATGCATTGGTGGTGATGGCAACGGATCTGCTGGCGCTCACCTTGCTTACGCCTCCGGGCGAACTCGGTGCAGATGTAGCCATCGGTTCGTCACAACGCTTGGGAGTTCCAATGGGATTTGGCGGACCACATGCCGCTTTTTTTGCCACCAAGGATGAGTTCAAACGTACCATCCCCGGACGAATTATAGGTGTGAGTATCGATGCACAGGGAAACAGGTGTTTAAGAATGGCGCTTCAAACCCGCGAGCAACATATCAGGAGAGAAAAAGCCACCAGTAACATATGTACGGCCCAGGCCTTGCTTAGCAATATGGCTGCGATGTACGTGATCTATCACGGGGCACCCGGACTAAAAAATATCGGTAAGAGGATTCATTTCCTGACCAATAAACTTGCTGAAGCATTGGCGTCTCTTGGGTTAGCTCAATTAAATGAAGGTTATTTTGACACCTTGAAAATATCCGGTCAGCTCGCGCCTCTTCGGAATGAAGCGGAAGCCCAGGAAATGAACTTCCATTATTTTGAAGACGGTGCTGTAGGAATAAGCCTGGATGAAACCACTACAATCAATGATGTATTGGCGATCATTCGTGTTTTTGAAACCGCGACTCAAAAAACTTTCAAGGAAGCTGGCGCCGATGTTGCTACTAATTATCAATTTGCGGAAAGCTTGAAACGGACAAGCTCCTACTTACTACACCCTGTCTTCAACACGCACCACAGTGAATCTGAGATGATGCGTTATATCAAGTTCCTGGAGAATAAAGATCTAAGTCTAAACACTTCCATGATCAGTCTTGGAAGTTGCACAATGAAGCTAAACGCGGCTTCAGAACTCATCCCGGTCAGTTGGCCCGAGTTCAGCAAACTGCATCCTTTTGCACCTGCAAATCAAACCGAAGGCTACCTTCAAATCATACATGAACTGGAAAATTTTTTAAGCACCATCACTGGTTTTGCCGGCACTTCCCTGCAACCTAACAGTGGTGCCCAGGGAGAATATGCAGGCTTGCTCACCATTCGTGCATACCACGAGTCTAGAGGCGAGGCGCACCGGAATGTTGTATTGATCCCTATTTCTGCCCATGGCACAAACCCAGCCAGCGCTGTAATGGCAGGTATGAAAGTGGTGGTTACAAAATGCGATGAAGCAGGCAACATCGATGTAACAGACCTGAAAGAAAAGGCTGCCGCACACAAAGATGATCTTGCTGCACTCATGGTTACCTATCCTTCAACCCATGGTGTTTTTGAAGAAAGCATCCGCGAGATCTGTGATACAATTCACCAATATGGTGGACAGGTATACATGGATGGAGCAAATATGAATGCCCAGGTTGGATTGACCAGTCCTGGAATGATCGGGGCAGATGTTTGTCACCTGAACCTGCACAAGACATTTGCGATTCCGCATGGCGGTGGAGGCCCGGGCGTAGGCCCGATCTGTGTGGCCAAACAATTGGTGCCATTTTTACCAGGCCATGTAAGTTTAGATAACGCTGCCACAAACACGCACGCGATCAGTGCCGCTGCTTTTGGAAGCGCCAGCATTTTGTTGATCAGCTACGGTTATATCAAAATGCTCGGCGTAAACGGTATCCGTAACGCGACCGAGTACGCGATCATGAACGCCAATTATATGAAGGCTCGCCTCGAGAAATTTTATAAGATCCTGTACACTGGAAAAAATGGAACCGCCGCTCATGAATTTATCGTGGACCTCAGGCCATTTAAAACTTCAACCGGTGTGGAAGCAGAGGACGTTGCTAAACGTTTAATGGATTATGGATTTCATGCGCCTACCCTCTCCTTCCCGGTTGCCGGCACTTTGATGATCGAACCAACGGAGAGTGAAGACAAAGCCGAGCTCGATCGTTTTTGTGATGCCATGATCGCGATCTATCATGAAATCAAAGCCATCGAAGATGGGTCGGCCGACAAAAAAGATAACACCATGAAAAACGCACCACATACTTTGTCGCTCATTTGCGCCGATGAGTGGTCGAAACCGTATAGCCGTCAACAAGCCGCCTTCCCATTGCCTTACGTAAAAGAAAATAAATTCTGGCCAGCTGTAAGCAGGGTTAATAATACGCACGGCGATCGGAACCTTATTTGTACCTGCGAACCAATCGAAAGTTATATGGAGGCAGGTATGGTTTAATCGCGAAATATTTATGCTAACACAATAACACCAGAAGCAATGAAGATGCTATTGTATGGAGCAAATGGTTACACGGGCGAGTTGATCGCCCGTCTTGCTTCAACCTATAACCTAAAGCCCATACTTGCTGGCCGTAACGAAGAGGCTATCCGCTCCCTCGCGAATGAGTTGAATTTGCCTTACCGGATGTTGGGGCTCGACAATCCCGAAGAATTATTTGATGCCCTCGCCGAAGTTGACCTGGTTTTGCATGCGGCCGGTCCGTTTCAAAAAACCGCCTTGCCCATGCTGGAGGCCTGTATTCGATCAAAGACTCATTATTTAGATATTACAGGGGAAATTCCTGCATTCGAATTGGCATATAGTTTCAACGGGCCGGCCGAACAAGCGGGCATCATGCTAATGCCCGGGGTGGGTTTTGATGTGGTGCCCACAGACTGCATGGCGTTACACCTGAAGAAGCGACTTCCAGATGCGGAAGCACTACAACTCGCATTTGCTTCTGAAGGCGGTGGACTTTCTCATGGTACCGCCGCCACGATGATCATGGGCCTCGGCGAGGGAGGCATTATTCGCGAAAACGGGGAACTCGTAAAACGACCGTTGGGACACAAGGGCCAGTGGGTAGACTTTGGCGACAAAAGAAAATTTGTAATGACCATTCCCTGGGGAGATGTTGCTACTGCTTACCACACTACTGGTATTGCAAACATCGAAACTTACACGGCTATCAAACCAACGATTTACCGCCTGTTGAAATTACAAATTGCATTCAACTGGTTACTTCGTACAAGTTTTGTTCGGAATGTAGCCAGGAAGAAACTCGGGAAGATGCCAATGGGGCCCTCAGAAAAAGCGCTGAGGGATAGCAAAAGTTTTATTTGGGGTAAGGTTACTTCTAAAAATGGGCAGTCTGTCGAAACAAGCATGACTGTCGCGAATGGTTATACCTTAACTGCACACAGCAGCCTGGTAATTGCGAAAAAAATTGAGAACGGAAATTTTAGGGCCGGCTATCAAACCCCGGCGGGCATGTACGGAGAAAAGCTGATCTTAGAAGTGCCGGGTTCAAAATGGAACCCGGCGACTTAAAAGTTGATATTATTTTGGAAGAGTGTTGGTTACCGGTATAAATGGAACCGATAAGCATGACTACTTAGGGAGGGTGATCCTGTTAAATTCTGCACCACTGAAAATTTTCGCCAGTTTGTTATCCTGCGATTGTTTCCACTCATTGATGTTGGTTTCTGATACAATTCTCCAGAAATTTTTTGACTTCAGGTCTTCATAATCAGGCGATTGAACGAAGATCCCTAAAATGGTATTTCTTTTTTTGAACTCAATCTTCACTGCATTTTTCGCCAGGTGACCACTTTCGATAAACTTGGCAATAACATCATTAACCATAATTTTTTTTTGCAAATGTAGGCTATTATCGCCTAAGTTTTAGAAGTATTCTAAAGCAAGGTGCACTGGCGGTGACGGATATCCGCTATTTTCAACCTTTTCCTGAAGCTATTCAAGAAGGCGAAAAATAGCGGATTGCCGGACTTTGCTAAGGGACTGTTTTTTTTGCTCCCAGGTTAGAAATAGTTTCTTCGTCGGTATCCTTTGGGTGTCAGGAAAAAGATGGTGACGAGTTTACCATTACTTTTGTGCCCGAAGACAATGAAAATTTTCAAGACCCATGTTAGGTACCTTTCTCTCTCACCAGTGGCTTAATTTCTGGCGCAGCCGAAACTCCGGCAAAAGCCTGGTTCTGCAAATTGTCCTGGGTCTATTCTACTTTTTAATTTTTCTCGAGATCGCAGGTACAGGAATTTTGTTACCCTTCATCCTTCAGGAGGAGTTTCCAGATCGAAACCCGATTACCCTGTTCACTTCTTACATCGTCTATTATTTTATGATCGGCTTGGTGCTTCGTTTTCAAATGCAGGAATTACCGTCCCTGAGCATTCAGCCCTACCTCACGAAAAATATACCGCGGGCCACGATGCTTAAGTTTCTCAATGTGCGCTCACTCGTGCACGTGATCAACTTCATGCCTTTGTTTGTTTTCACACCATTTACGATAGTCGTGATCATCCCAGCTTATGGAACGCTTGCCGGTATTTGTTTCCTGGTGGCCATGTTTGCCCTGGTGGTCAACAACCACTTTTTAAACATGTTTATCAAGAGGAAAACGGTCAATAACACCGCCTGGCTGTTTGGAATGTTATTGGTATTGGCCGGACTTAAAGCCCTTGATTATTTCAAGGTCGTGCCGATGGAACAGCTATCAGCCAAACTTTTTACCGGTTTATTGCATCGTCCTGCTTTTGCACTAGTCGCGGTGCTATTGGCAATTGCCAGCTTCACACTCAACAACCAGTATTTAAAAAACCACCTCTATATCGAGGAATTGGTCCGGGACACCAAACTGAAAAACAGTACCGCTTATAGTTTTCTCAACAGGTTTGGGGAAGTGGGCAACATGATGGCGCTGGACCTCAAGTTGATCTTCCGCAACAAGCGGCCCCGCTCCCTGGTTATTATTTCCGGCGTGTTCCTGTTGTATGGGTTCATATTTTACCCGCAATACCTTGAATCGCAGAGCTACAGCGCCTTGTTCCTCTTCGCTTTATTGATCACCGGGCTGTTTATTTCAAACTACGGCCAGTTTTTATTCGCCTGGCAAAGCGGTCATTTTGATGGCCTGATGACCTACAACTTCAATATGCAACAGTACATCAAGGCAAAATTCTCGCTGTTCTTTGTTGTATGCACCTTGCAAGTGCTCATAGCGAGCCTGTATGGAATCATGAGCTGGAAGCTGATTCCCATCCAATTCGCAGCCTACCTGTACAGCGTTGGGGTTAATTCTTTTGTGACCATTTATGCAGCAACTTATCACTATAAACATCTCGATCTAAGCAAATCTGCGAGCATGAACTTCCAGGGTATTGGTGCAATTCAATGGCTCCAATCTCTTGCGATCTCTTTCGGCCCCGCCGTTTTATTTTATGTGCTTAACCGCTTTATTGGCTTTTGGACAGCGGTACTTGGGATAAGTGGGTTAGGATTGGCAGGGCTTATTTTTCACCAACAATTGATCAGTTGGCTTGCTGCCCAGTTTCACCTGCGCAAGCATAAGATCCTGGAAGGTTTCCGGGACAAATAATGTAGAGACTTAATAAAGACGAACGATGATAAGTGTTACCAACTTAAAAAAATCATATAAGGGCATCAATGCCGTAGACGTGGAATCATTGACCATAAACCGGGGTGAAGTAATTGGATTGGTGGGGAATAACGGTGCCGGCAAAACGACTTTCTTTCGGTTATTGCTTGACCTTATCCGGACAGATGAGGGTGAAGTCCGCTCCAAAGGCGAACTGATCACCGGTACTGAAAGTTGGAAAAACTATACGGCAGCCTATATCGATGAAGGTTTCCTGATCGATTACCTGACGCCGGAGGAATATTTTTATTTCGTCGGAAAACTTCACCAGTTGGGAAAACCAGCGGTCGATGAGTTTTTAGAGAAATACAAGCCCTTCTTTGACGATGCTATCCTGCAAAAAGGCAAATACATCCGTGACTTTTCCAAAGGAAACCAGTTTAAGATCGGGATAGTAGCTGCCCTTCTCGGTAATCCCGAGCTGCTCATCCTTGACGAACCTTTTGCCAACCTCGACCCCACCACGCAGTTACGATTGGTTGAAATGATAAAGGAAATGGCCATCCAGCAACAGATGTGCATCATCGTATCGAGCCATGATATTAACCAGGTATCGGAGGTGAGTAGCCGCATTTTGTTAATGGAAAAAGGAAAGATAATCAGGGACATTGAGGGCGGCGACACTGCTTACGAAGCGTTAGTAGAATATTTCAAGGTGCGCTAGGAAGAAAAATTGGCATTTTGCAGGATGGTTGTTTTGTAAAAAATATCCTTATATTTGCACCTTATTTAATACAATACAATTTTAAAAATGGACAAAACACAAGGTACCGTTAAGTTTTTCAATACTGAAAAAGGATTCGGATTTATCAAGCACGACGATTCTAACAAAGAAACTTTCGTACATGTTAGTGGCTTAATCAATGACATTAAAGAAGGTGACCGTGTAGAATTCGACCTGCAGGAAGGTAAAAAAGGTATGAATGCCGTTAACGTTAAATTGATCTAATTATATTTGATCTTTTTTAATAAAGGTATTGGGCTGCTAAATTTTTAGCGGCCCTTTTTTTTGGGTTAGAGTTATGTTAAAGGCTTATCTCCGGGGAGCAGGCGGTGACCGCATGGACCTAAATTTGTTATTTAACCGAAAAAAAATATTTATAAAATGAAATTTACCAAGTCCCTTACCCTGGCAGCAACAGCTGCGTTATTTATTGGATCATCCTCATTTGCACAAACTACCTCAGGCAAACTCGGCCTGACCAAAGGTCAAAAGTTACAGGTAGATAATTCTATTAAGTCTGTCATCAGCCAGGAAATGGCGGGTCAGTCGATTGAAATTTCAGTGGACGCTAACCTAGTTCACCAACTGGAAGTAAAAGACAAAAAGGATAAATCTTACGTAGTCGCCTCCACGCTTAAAAAACTTTCTACCAATGGCAATGCTATGGGCAACTCATTGAGCTTCGACTCTGACAAGAAAGAAGACCTGGAGTCTGAAACCGGCAAAGCTTTGAAAGACAGGTTGAATGTTGCGCAGGATATTGAATTAGCCGATGACGCGAAAGTGATCAATGGAGTAAAACCGTCGACAGACAAACCAGCAAGCGGTGGACAACTGCTCGATATGATCAACAACGTGACTGGGGCTGGAAATGACAACAGCAATGGGGCTAATGCAGCATTCGAAGTAATGCCAGCAGGAAAAAAAGTGGGTGATACCTGGTCTGATTCTTCTATCACGGAAGAAATTAAGACTTACAGGAATTATACCTTGAAGGAAATTAAGGGAGATGTTGCCACCGTATCGCTTACCGGCAAACAGATCACGAACAAGAAAGTAGAACAGCAGGGAATGCAGATTACGGTGAATATGGAAGGGAAATTATCAGGAGAAGGATTTGTTGACATGAAAACCGGGATTTTGAAAGAAAGGACGATTTTATTGGATGGAACCGGCAACATCGAAGTAATGGAACAAAGTATGCCGATGTCGACGAAAGTGACAACGAAGACAACCGTAAAGTCGATCTAAAGACTGACCTAATAACATTTCAAAAGCGCTGCCATCCTGGTCAGCGCTTTTTTATTCCATCAAGTCCTGGTCGGGTAACTTTTGCTTTTGGATAAACCAGTAAGCCACGCTTAACACCAGCGACATGATTCCAACGATCCACCAAAGGGTTGGGTAACCCCGCGATGCTGCAACCTGGGCTCCAAAAAAGGGCCCGATGGCTTGCGCTGACGACCATGCCACGGTGTATAAGGCAGCGTACTCTCCCCGGTTATGCGGCGAAGTCCGGGAAATCCAATACGCATTCATAAAGGGCATTGCAAAAATTTCACCCAATGTCACCATAACCACTGAAGACATGGCGATGAACACCGCACTCTCCAGCGGCAGGTTCAAAATGAGGTAGGAAATTCCAACCAGCAGTATCCCGATAGCCATATAATGTACCGAAGGGCGGCGTCCTTCGAGTTTGAATACGATCACCATTTCGAAGAAAGCAATGATCAGCCCGTTGATGGCCATATTGACACCAATGAAAAGTTCGGAGAGATGAAAGACCGTCTTATAAAAAACAGGGAGGATGGTAAAGAACTGGAAAAAGCAAATCGCGAAAAGTATCGTAAGAAAAATAAAGAAGATGTAGGGACCGTCTTTGTAAGCAGATTGTTTCTTTACGATCTCAGGTGATTCCTGTTTTTCGGCAGTTGTATTTTTTCTTTGAACTGGTCCCAGCACAACAAAAAGCAGGATCGCACCAGCTATGTTAGTGCATCCATCAACCCAAAACAATAGCTCATAGTTAAAAGAGGCAATTAGGCCACCCAGGGCACTTCCAAATGCCCAACCAAGATTAACGGCAAGCCGGTTTAGTGAATAAGAGCGGGTTCTGTTTTCATCCTTGCTGTAATGCGCCACGGCCACGGAATTTGCCGGCCTGAATGCTTCATTCACCATGCTGAGAAAAAAAATGGTCACGCAAATTGCTGAGTAGCTTTTCATCTGTCCCAAGACGAAAAACATGATGCCCCCGCCAAACAGGGTAAAAAGTTGAACTTTGTGAAAACCGATCTTATCGGTAACCTTTCCGCCGATGAGTGCGCCGATGATGGCTCCTGCGCCAAACAAACTCATAACAAATCCCGCCTTGGCGATGCCTACCCCAAGTTGCTGCGTCATGTACATTGTCATAAACGGAACCACCATGGTGCCGCTGCGGTTTACGAACATGACGAGTGCTAACCACCAGGTGTTCTGCGAAAGTCCGCCGTAAGAGGATCGATATAAGTTGAGTGTGTAATTGAGCATTTAGTCGGGATGGTGAAAAACCAGTTGCAAGCCAAGGGCAGTCCGAATGATGATGGAAATTTTTTATTTTGTTTCAGAAGTGATGAAATCATCTGCTTTTGGAAGAGTATCAAAGGCTGCTGAGAAAAGAAGTGGCGGCTTCGCCAATTTGCGAAGCGACGTATCGAGCCAGGCTCCATCAACCGTGATGACGGCTGCCAGTATCTTCGAATTCTTCCACAGTTCATGTTTCATCGTCCAGCGGGAATTGTCCTTCAAGGATTTCACAAGCTTCACATTGATCATTAACTGATCCCCAAACCTGATCTCTTTCCTGAAAATGCATTCTTCTCTAAATATGATCGGACCAATATTATGTTTGCCCATTTCGTCAGCAGTAACACCACTCGCATGCAAAAAAGCGATGCGGCAGGAAGCTCCGTAATCGTAATAAACAGAATGTCTTAAGTGATTATTTGGATCCAGGTCGCTCCAGCGTATTTCCGGATGTATCTCAAATGCAGTCATTTACTTTTTGCACAAATGTAAAAAAGCATCCTGAGAGCAGGATGCTAATCAATGGCTGTCAGTCAAATATTATTTAATGTTCAACACCTTGTCTTTTGGATACCTGACAGTATAGCTTAAGCGAAGTTTTTTCGTTTCACCAGGCAGGAGTTTTAATTTCCACGTAAGAATGCCCGTGTCTTCATTATTGGAAGCAGCACTTGATTCAAGCAATTCGACGGTAATTTCCTTATCCGGCGAAACCGGGTACTGATCTTTCAACAACATGTCAATGGTATCAGCTTTATTATTCTTCACAGTGATATCATAAGTAAACAGTTGCTTCTTGTAACCACCCAGAAATTTCGTGGAACTGAAATCAACCATCTTTTCTCGTTTTACTACCACTCTCTTATCCCGTCCAACAGTAAGGTTCAGCGTATCCGAAGTGGATGATGGGTCAATAAATGACTTGCCGATATAGGTGCCTTCGAAAATGATATTTGCTTCGCCTGGAAGCAGGTTGAGTTTTTCCCAGGCTGGAACTTCTGCCAGCAGGAAGACTTCTTTGTCAAGTTTCGGAACTGCGTAAAATGTAAAGTGTGCGGGCACGTCGAACTGTTTCAATAATGCCGTTTGTGCCTTACCGTTAGAGGGCACATCGTACGGTAGGTCGATGTCAAAACTTACGTCCAGTTCCCGGTCAGAGACCGTGATGTAATCTTCCAGGTCTTCTTTCAAGGTGACAATGATCGCACCGCTCTGGGCGCGGGCGCCATAGATCGCACCCGCTTCTTCGGCAGTAACGACCTGCATCTTATGGATTGCATTTGGACTGATCTTAGTGAATTCGGATTTACCCATCACATTTCCATTAACTACATAGAGCGGATCATCATTTGACTCAGTGTTGAGCCCCCGAACTTTTGTGGCATAGCCAGTCACAACAACCTCGTTCAATGCAGCCGGCGAAGCGCCTAAAGATTGAATCGTATTGCTGACTGCCAGGCGCTTATTGTACACATTGATCGGATCAATGTAACTTAAAAACCAGGCATTAAACACCGGCGCATTACCTGACTGCGTCGGCGCAGAAGTCGAAAGACTCAGCTTAACCTGTTTCCAATCCAAGCCCGTGGTTTGGAAGATCTTTGCGCGGTAAATCAATTTCAGCGGGGAGTTTACATTGTCGGCACGCAGATCGTAAAAGGGTGACCAGTAAGCATTTGAGGTGATATAGGAAATTGCAAAATCAAACTTCCCCGCCAGGGCAGCGTTCAACTGAAGGGTGAGTCGTCCGAAATTTTTTACATTCTTCTTCTGTTCTTCCGCGACCTGCTCTTTCAACTTGGACAAAAGTAGAGTTAGCTTTTTTTCCCTTTGTTGCAGGCCTGATAATTCTGTTTGCAATTCGATTGACTTGAGCTTATAGTAGTCCATGAGTTTGGCAAGTTCCGCAACACTTAACCCATTTTGTGCACCTTTGATCTCCTTGTTGGCTTTCAAAACTGCTAACAATTCAATGGTGATTTGCACATGGACCTTGAGTTTTTCCAAGGCTGCTGACACGGTCTCTGCCGAGTCTTCCAGTGCC
>JAURWD010000077.1 GCA_030655145.1 Ferruginibacter sp. | reverse complement strand
TTGGTGTTGTCCAATCAAGCGTATTTGCCCCCCAATGATTTGTGTAAGTTACCTTTCGCCCTTTGAAGATGCTATAGAAAAAGTTGAAAACGAATAACAATTGTGCAGAGAATACGATCATTGAAATGAAGCTGATAAATTCATTTAGACCACCGAACATTTTGAACGATTCCCACATGCTGAAATCATAATAACGGCGAGGCATACCAGCTAAACCTTCGTAGTGCATCGGCCAGAAAATCAGGTAGGCTCCAACGATGGTTACCCAAAAGTGGATATATGCTAATGTGTTATTTAGGAATCGGCCAAACATTTTCGGGAACCAATGATAAACTCCTGCGAACATTCCGAAGAAGGAGGCCACACCCATCACAATATGGAAGTGAGCAACTACGAAATAAGTATCATGAAGATGGATATCGAGAGCCGAGTTTCCAAGGAAGATCCCGGTTAACCCACCACTGATGAATAAACTTACAAAACCGATTGCGAACAACATTGCCGGGGTAAACCGGATATTCGCCCGCCATAGTGTAGTCAACCAGTTAAATACTTTGATGGCTGAAGGTACCGCGATCAACAAAGTCAACAATACGAAGAAGGCACCAAGGAAAGGATTTAATCCCGTAACAAACATATGATGCGCCCATACAAGAAACGCCAGGATTGCAATTGCGAATAAAGATCCAACCATCGCCATGTATCCAAAGATCGGCTTACGGCTATTTACTGAAAGAATTTCGGAAGACATACCCATAGCCGGTAACAATATGATGTATACCTCAGGGTGACCCAGGAACCAAAATAAATGCTGGAAAAGAATTGCACTACCACCCTCATTCGGCAAAATTTTGCCATTGATATAAATGTCACTCAGGAAGAAACTTGTTCCGAGATTTCTATCGAACAACAATAAAATTGCACCGGAAAGTAACACAGGGAATGACAATACACCAAGAACGGCCGTAAAGAATAGCGCCCAAATAGTTAAAGGCATTCTAGTCATACTCATGCCTTTTGTGCGCATGTTTAGAATGGTAGATATGTAGTTCAAACCACCCAATAGTGAGCTCACAATAAACATTGCCATACTCACTAACCACAGATCCATACCAATTTTAGATCCACTTGACGCATCACCTAACGCACTTAAAGGAGGGTAGATCGTCCAACCACCACTCGCCGGCCCGGTTTGTACGAACAAAGAAGAGAACATGATAATTGAAGCCAGGAAGAAAAACCAGTAGCTCAACATATTCAACATCGGCGAAGCCATGTCTCTTGCCCCGATCTGCAATGGAATTAAAAAGTTTGCAAAAGTTCCACTCAAGCCAGCCGTTAATACAAAAAATACGAGAATGGTTCCATGCATTGTTACCAAAGCGTAATAAAACTCGGGATCAATTTTTCCACCGCGGGCCCAATGTCCCAGCAAATCTTCCAGCCAGGGAAAGGTTGAGTTGGGATAGCCTAACTGCAGCCGGAATAACACCGAAAACAGACCGCCAATAATTGCCCAGATGATACCAGTGATCAAGAATTGCCGGGCGATCATTTTATGATCCTGGCTAAATACATACTTGGTTATAAAGGTCTCGTGGTGGTGATGTTCGTGGTGGGTATCATGCCCCGCATGCACATCTGATTCGTGTAATATTGCTGTGTTACTCATGTCTCAACTTTTTTCAATAATGATATTAATTACTTGCAACAGGCATCGCAGCGGCAAGTGGAGTAGTTTTGGCGGTAGAATCCGCACCTGGAGCGGCGGCAGGTTTCTTAGGGTTCTTTTCTGGGTAAACTGTATAGTACTGCGGCTCAAGCGTCGCAAGATATCGGCGGTACTCTTCTTCAGTGTCCACAATGATAACGCCTCTCATAGAGAAATGTCCTTTTCCACACATCTGATCGCAACTAAGCTCATATACGAAATTGGGGTTGCCAGTTCTAACCTTCATTTCTTCCGTTGTATATAAAGGTGTAAACCAAAGCGTCGTTGGGATACCTGGAACCGCATCCATTTTCAACCGAAAATGTGGCAAACCAACATCATGAATCACGTCCTGCGCATTGATAACAAATTTAACGGGACGACCCACTGGGATATGAACCGTAGCAGGCACGTGCATGTCATCGTGACTTGCAGGATCCGAAAAGTCTACCCCAAGATTGTTGGCTCCCTTGGTTAGTTTGAAATTTTTTCTACCTAAAACTTTATCGGGGCCTGGATACCGAAATTCCCATCCAAACTGATGACCAGTTACTTCAACTAAAACAGAATTCTTAGGGGCTTCCCCGGTCATCTTAAACCAATACTTTAAACCGAAAACAACAAGTACTGTCAGGAAGATCGCTGGAACAGTTGTCCAAAGCAATTCCAGTTTTGTATTGTGCGGAAAGTAATAAGCCTTACGGTCATCTGTTTCCTGGTATTTGAAAGAAAACCAAAATAAAAGCACCTGGGTGATTAAAAATACGACACCTGTTACAGCGATGGTGATGTAAAGCATCAGGTCGATCTTCTCTCCCATTTCAGAAGCGGCGCCTTGTGGAAACAATGTTTTGCCGTAATAAAGGTTGTTGCACCACCAGCAGCCAATGAGACCGAGAATGAGGAAGGCGATCAATAAAAAAGCGTTGATTTTATTGTTTTGCTTTCTTGCTTTCTCCTCACCTTTTAGAACACTTACGTATTCACTCGCTTTCGAAATCTGGAAGATGACTACGAAGATCATTACTACTATCGCTATCAACAAAATCTGTGTCATGATGCAAAATTATTTTCAAAAATTTTTTTTCTTGTATGTTGTTTAAGGTTTGACCAGGCGATTATAAGGACATCGCCAAGGTCTCAATAATTAGGTGTGGTGAATCATACTTTCTTTGAGGAAAGGATGGTTTTTTGCAGTGAGGGGATATTTAGAAAAATAAATCCCGACACGCCACATGATAATTCCTATAAACAACGCTGCTATTCCAAATTCGAAAGGCATCAATTCAGCATGTTCGCCGAGTGTGCCCGGCATAACCATTTGCCAGAAATCGATCCAGTGACCAAAAATGATCAAAACCGCCATAAAGGTTACCAGGGTCCAGTTGCGTTTTGGACTTTTCTTCATAAAAATCAACAACGGACATACAAAGTTAAGCACCAGGTTCAAAAAGAAGATGCCCTTATATGGTCCCTGGACACGAATTTTAAAATAGCCGGTTTCCTCTGGAATATTAGCGTACCAGATCAGCATGTATTGCGAAAACCACAGATATGTCCAGAAGATTGAAAAGGCAAACATAAACTTACCAATGTCGTGCAGATGTTCATCAGTAACGTATTCAAGTTGCCCCCTGTTTTTAAGGAAGACAATAAACAACGCAATTAAGGACATACCGGCTACAAATGAACTTGCAAAAGTGTACCAGCTAAACATTGTGCTATACCAATGAGCATCAATACTCATGATCCATAACCATGGAATGGTGGAACCTACGGTAAGACCAAAGAATACGATAAAGAAGGAAGCCCAGAGAATATTTTTATTTACCCATGTTTTACCAGTCTCGTAATCCATCGGACCTGCCTGGTCACTTTGTAAACTCAAAGCCCGCATTTTTTGACCTATGAACCACCAAAGGAAAATGGTGATCGCACTCCACACAGTGAAAAAGACAGGATTTAAAAAACCTTTTTTACCATTCAGAATTTTGTCCGCAGCAACC
Source organism: Ferruginibacter sp. (assembly GCA_030655145.1). Classification (GTDB taxonomy): domain Bacteria; phylum Bacteroidota; class Bacteroidia; order Chitinophagales; family Chitinophagaceae; genus Ferruginibacter. The sequence continues at coordinate 13,658 of JAURWD010000077.1, read as the reverse complement.
GCATCTTTATCCAGCCAATGAAAGATATCAGTTCTTCCGCCCCAAACAATTGACATCAGGATGACGAAGGTGATGATACCAAGAACAGGCACAACACTTGAAATAGCTTCTGGAACACGACGCAAAGCGACCTGCCATCCGCCCATTGCCAACGTAGTAAAGCCAATGAAAAACATACTGGTGTTTACTAAAAGCAACCAAAAAACACTGTTCTGCAAGAGCACTGCCCAAAAACGCGTGCTGCTAACATTACCGGTGCCATGACCCGCATGTTCAAAAGGATGCAACGCTATTAGACCATATAATAAGGCGATGATTCCGGCAGCGATCAGACCAATCGTCCACTTCTTGTAATTTGCCGGTACTTCAAATGAATTAGACATCTAAACTGTATTTAAGTGAATGCTTTATTTTGTTTTTGCTGTTGCTGATGAATCAGCTTTTGCTGTAGGTGCTGCTGAAGTTCCAGCTGCTGCTCCAGCCGCTTTCGGTTGTAGTGTTCTGATATATTGAACCATCTGCCAGCGCTCTTTGCGATTTAACTGGGAAGCGTAACTACCCATATTATTTTTCCCGTACTGGATGGTATGATACATAGTTCCATCAGCCATTTCAACATAAATGGGTAACGCAAGGTTTGCGATTCCTCCAACCTTACCCGAAACAGCGAGCGGGCCTGTTGCCTGTCCGTTAGCTCCGTGACAAATAGCACAATTAATATTAAACAAGCGTGAAGCTTCGAGGCTATCAACCCCGCTTAATGGAGGTAATGGGTTTTTCACCTGGGCGCTCATCCGATAACCATTAGAGTCGTTTGGCAAAGTGTAAGGAAACAATTCTCCTCTTTGAATGGTGCCTGCAACTGTCTTACGGTTGTAATAAATCTTTGCACCAGGAGTATTATAATCTGCGGTAAAAAGCAGCGAGTCCAAGGGTGCGTAGGTTTCAACAGCCCTGCTGTAAGTCATATCCGGCATATAAATAGTGCCCGGATCGTTTTTTCCTTTACAGCTAGTCATCACAGCAGATCCTGCGATACCCATTGCTAGTAATGTTATGATGGTATATTTCTTCATTGCCTTAGTGAATGTCTTAGTTAATGCTTTTAATACTTTTTCTCAAATCAATATCCCTTCTCAACATCTGCATAGAGCTTTTGCTCTTTATCATAGCGTCCGATCCACCAGCCGGTTTCAGCATGTTGAACGTTCACTTCTGTTGCGCCTGCATTTTGAAGGAAAGCTTGCACTTCACTATCGTTGGTTCTGTCTGTACATTCAATTGCCATTACAAAAAGGTCATCGGTTGCCCTTGGGTGGAAATGATGTTTTTTCACGAAGGGTGATAATTGGCAGAGGTAACAAAAAGTAAGTACCATTCCCACGGCAGCGAACAATACCGTCAACTCAAAAGTGATTGGGATCCAGGCTGGTAAAGCGAAGTGTGGCTTTCCACCAATGTTCAACGGCCAGTCCTTTGTAAAGATCCAGGATATGCAGGTAAGTGCAGTGGTTGTACCTGTGATGCCATAGATGAAGCCGGCTGTATGAAGACTAGTTTCCCGAATACCCATTGCATGATCAAGACCATGCACTGGAAAAGGAGTGTATACATCATGGATCTTATATCCTGCACGGCGAACATTTTTCACCGCTGGGAATAAGACCGCCTCATCTTCGAAGCATCCTACAACAAATTTTTTGATTCCTCCCGCCATATATTTTTATCTTTTGCCAGACCACTTGAACGTCCGGCGTATTAAAAGTTAAATACAATTCAATTTTTACAAAGTCAACGCAAGGCCAATCTTAGTGAGCGTGCTCTACTTCTTCAATATAAAATTTATCCGAATCTGCCCGCTCAATATCCGTCATCTTATGTTTGTAGTTCTCGCCACTGGTTTTTAAAATTGCCTTGATCTCTGCAACCGCGATTACCGGCATATACTTCGCAAAAAGGAAGAAGCAGGTAAAGAATAAACCAAAAGTTCCAAGATAGAAGCCGATCTCCCAAATGGAAGGGCTGTAATAAGTACTCCACGAAGAAGGCAGGTAATCACGATACGTAGAAGTAACTATGATCACGAAACGCTCGTACCACATTCCGATGTTAACAATTATGCTCATGAAGAAAGTAAAAGCGATATTTCTTCTCAACTTTTTGAACCAGAACATCTGCGGAGAAACCACGTTACAAAACATCATCAACCAATAGCTCCAGCCGTATGGACTAAACAGGTTTGCCCTGTTCTCGCTGAATGCGTACCATTCGTAAGGATTTTGTCCATACCAAGCGATGAATAACTCAGTGATGTAAGCGATACCCACGATAGAACCTGTAAGCACGATTACTTTATTCATCGCTTCAATATGTCCCAAAGTGATATAGTCGTGCAAAGCAAAAACCTTACGTAGGATGATCATCAACGTCTGCACCATTGCAAAACCACTGAAGATCGCACCGGCAACAAAGTATGGGGGGAAAATGGTAGTATGCCACCCTGGTACAACCGATGTCGCAAAGTCAAACGATACAATGGTGTGTACAGAAAGTACGAGTGGTGTACTTAAGCCTGCCAGTACCAAAGACAAACTCTCGTGGCGTTGCCAGTGTTTTGTACTTCCTGTCCAGCCAAACGATGCTACACCATATAACAATTTGCGCAATTTTGTTTTTGCCCGGTCACGAACTGTTGCCAGATCGGGGATCAAACCTGAATACCAGAAAAGTAGAGAAACGGTAAAATAAGTTGAGATCGCAAATACGTCCCACAGCAACGGGGAGTTGAAGTTTACCCAAAGCGGACCGCGGGAGTTTGGATAAGGCAATACAAAGAACGCCATCCATACGCGACCCATATGCCAGATCGGAAACTGTCCTGCGCACATTACCGCAAAAATTGTCATTGCTTCTGCCGCACGGTTTACACCTGTTCTCCATCCTTGGCGGAAAAGTAAGAGGATCGCAGAAATCAACGTGCCGGCGTGACCAATACCTACCCACCATACGAAGTTGGTGATATCCCAACCCCATCCAATGGTTTTATTGAGGTTCCACTGTCCGATACCATAAGTTACTTCACGATAAACACTATAAGCACCAAATAACAACAACGCAACACTGATGTAAAAACCGATGTACCAAAGGCGGCTCGGCTTCATCTCAATAGGGCGTATGATGTCTTCCGTAACCTGGTGATAATCTTTATCCCCATCTACCAAAGGTTCCCTGATCTGTGATTCGTACTTTAATAATGACATATGTTTTCAGCTTTAAGCCATTCGTGTCTTCCTGGCTTTGTTGTTACTTCTATATTATTATCACGTTTATTTGGGCTGGAAAATTGAGTGTACCTCAATTACCCGGCGTAAACTAAGCGTGCGTTTTTTCCGCTGTTTTTGGAGCTTCTTCTGAATGATGCTCTTCTTTCATGTTTGTTACGTCCCGGTCTGTATTTTTTAACTTGGCCAGGTAGCTTACGTTAGGCAGAACGTGTAATTGTTCCAGCACATAAAAATTACGATGCTTCTGTTCTACGTTCCGGATCTTGTAAACCTCGCTTTCATGGTCATTTACGTTACCAAAGCTAATAGCATGTGTTGGACAAGCCTGCATACACGCTGTCTTCACGTTACGTACCACTGCTGCATCGTTCGCTTTTTTGGCGACAAGCTTAGCTTCCTGTAAACGCTGAACACAGAAAGAACATTTTTCAATTACTCCTCTTGAACGGACTGTAACATCAGGGTTTAACACCATGCGGGTAAGCTCGTCATTCATCTGAAGAACAGACTCATTCATATATCCACCGTCAATCATTGGTTGCTGGTTGTCTCCGAAACTATCAGCACCTGTATAATCCAACCAGTTGAAGCGACGAACTTTAAACGGACAGTTGTTACCGCAATACCTTGTTCCGATACAACGATTGTAGATCATTTGGTTGATGCCTTCGCTGTTGTGATTGGTCGCAGCTACCGGGCAAACATTCTCGCAAGGTGCATTGTCGCAATGCTGACAAAGCATAGGTTGGAAAACAACATCCGGATTGTCGTGATCTCCTGTGAAATACCGATCAATACGCAACCAATGCATTTCATGGTATTTTGCAACCTGTATTTTTCCTACGACAGCAACATTATTTTCAGCTGTACAAGCCACAACGCAAGCGCTACAACCCGTACAAGTGTTGAGATCAATGCTCATACCCCACTTGATACCCGGCTTGATGTAGTCGGGATACAAGGTTGCATCCTTCACATAATCTTTGCCACCGGCAGCTGCAGTCAGTAAATTTCTTTCGTGAGTGGCCTCTTCCAAAACATGTTCAGGATCTGATACAAACTTGGCAAGAGAACCTTCGTAAATCACCGGCCTGCTCTCTGATGAACCATGAACCTGTGTTTGCGCTAATGCATACGTATTGCCGGTTTTTTTGATCTCAGCAACCGCGGAATAGCGGAAACTGGTACCATCAAAACCAACTAAAGGATAAACATTCTGACCAGCGCCATTTGCTGAGCGACCAATATGTTCAGCAGTTTTTGTTTTATCAGCACTTTGACGGCCATATCCAACCGCAACAGCTACTGTAGATGGATGCAGGCCGGGTATAATTAAAACTGGTAACTCAATTGTTTTACCGTTCGCGGTAATTGTAATCGTGGGCTTTTCCGGGTGTACTTCGTAACTATCACCCTGGCGCTGGTTTCCTTGAACATCAATATCCAGGATTGTTTTTGCAAGGGCCGGACTCATCATCGCGTAGTTATCCCAGGTTACCTTGGTGACCGGATCAGGTAATTCCTGTAACCACGGGTTATTCGCATAATTACCATTTCCGATTGAAACTTTTTGATAAATGACCAACTCGTAAGTACCACCTTTAGCGCCTGCAAGTTTACCAGCAGAGGCAGCCACACCAGCTCCGTTAAAACCAGCGCCACCTGTTGCAAAAGCAGCCGGTTCAATGATCCCGTTTTGTAAAGCTGTGTTATATGCATCCTCACTACCAGCTTTCGCAACCCAGTAGGCTTTGAAATAGGTGTCGTAATCTGATGGATTGCCTGCCAGTTTCAGGAGGGTGGTTTGAAAAGGGCGAGTTTTAAATAATGGGTTAATCGTTGGTTGCTGAAAACTGATGAAACCAGTTACAGGCTCAGCATCACCCCAGCTTTCCAGCCAATGATGGGTAGGAATGTTGTATTTACAAAGCTCCGCCGTTTCATCCAGCGTAGCGTTAAAAGAAACTGACAATGGTACCTTACTCAATCCGTCAACAAATCTTTTTGCATTATGGTAAGTATATACCGGGTTTGCTGCATGAATGAATAAACCGCCTATCGCGCCTGCATTCATTTCCTCAACCAGGCGTACCATATCTGCATCAACACCTGCTTTTGTGTTGCAGGTACTTGCAAGATCCACAGTAGTTCCGTTTGCACCAATGGCTTCATTGATTGCACTTACGATCACTTGTAAGTTCACGTCATTGCTTCCGCAAACAACTAAAGCGGCTCCTTTATTTGCTGATAACGCAGCAGCAGCTTTTTCTATTCCTTTGTTCAAAGCGGCATCAGTAATTGCCGGGGCAGTTACTGCTCCACCGAGTTTTGCCATCAAAGCAAGTGCAACCGCTGCCTTTTCTGACGGCTTATGCATAAAACGATCATCAGCATTACTTCCTGTAAGACTTAAAGAACTCTCAAACTGGATATGCTGGCTCATTGTTGGTTTGTTCTCAACAATCCTGCGATTGGTTGCATATTGAGCACTGAAAACTACCGGATTCAACCAGGTACCGAGAAAATCAGCACCGAGACTTACAATCACTTTAGCCTTTTCAAAATGATAAGAAGGAATCGCCCTTTTACCATATGATGCTTCATTTGCAAGGATCAAACCGCTGTAGCTCACTGCATCATATTGCACGTGGCGGCTGCCTGGATACTTTGCTAAAAACTCAGCTATAACCTGGAGTGTAGAAGGAGAATTTATTGTAGAGGTTAGTAAAACGATGGGTTTGCCACCCAATCCGTTAAGTGCATCACCAACCAATTTATCAAAAGCCGCAAAAGTGGTTACCTCTTTAAAATCGTTACCAACTTTTTGCATTGGGTAACGGAGGCGGGTTGTATCGTAAAGGCCCAGTATTGATGCCTGTAATTGCGCACTGGTACCACCGTAAGTTAAAGTGGAACTCTCATTACCTTCTAATTTAATAGGGCGTCCGTCACGTTGCTTAACCAGCACAGGTACCGCTTCTCCTTCGTTCACATAAGTGGAAGCGTAAAAATTTGAAACACCGGGCACAACATCATCCGGCCGTTGCAGGTATGGAACCACATGGCGCACGGGCATTTCGCAACTTGCTGCAAGCGTGGCTGCCGCAGTGCTAAAACCTAAGTATTTTAGAAAATCTCTTCTTGGGCTTTTTGCATCCAACAATCCTTTTCCATCCAGGTCCTCTAACGGAAGCAAGTCTTCCTGAAACTCGTTTTCAGCGGATTCTTGGAAGGCTTCTGATTTATTCAACTCCCCAAAACTTTGCCAGTACTTTTTTTCCATAATGTTCTTTTGCAAATGTGCTAATATGCTGTTGTGCTGATTATGCTGATTCTACGTTTGAGCGAGCAGCTCCTGCAGGATTCACTTACAAATCAGCCTGGTGGCCAATTTGCCGGTTAAGATTAATAGTGACATTTTTGACATTCTGTTCCACCGATTTTTTCAACGGTAACACTATCCAGTTTACCAGACTGGATATCATTGTGGAACTTCTCGTAGATGCTGTAAAATTTATTCCCTTCGCCCGTGCCTTTGTTATAGAAGTCAACCTTGGTTTCCCGGTGACAATTTACACACCAACCCATGCTGAGATCGCTGAATTGGTAGACTTCTGGCATTTCCTGGATATTTCCATGACAAGTCTGGCAATTTTGTTTGCCAACTTTTACGTGCTGACTGTGGTTGAAATAAACGTGATCTGGAAGGCTGTGAATTTTAACCCATTCGATTGGTTTTCCTGGACGGTCGTATTTCTTTGTATCCGGGTTCCAGCCTGCATAGTTGTAAAGCTTTTGTATTTCTGCGGTACCGTTTACCTGCATTCCGTTCTCCTTAATGATCGGATCACCTTTGTACTCTTTAATTGCCATGTGACAATTCATACAAACATTTACAGATGGAACATTCGCGTGTTTGCTATCCTGTGCACCACCGTGACAGTATAAACAACTGATCTGGTTTGTACCCGCATGAACTTTGTGAGAATAATAAATTGGTTGCTCCGGTTGGTAGCCATTCATACGGCCCAGCCCCATGGCAGCGTTGATGGTCATGTATCCTCCAAGCGTAAATAATACGAGAATACCGATCATTAAATATGTTTTGTTGCGATAGAAAGGAACCGGTTCGCCGCGACGAATCCCTTCCTTTTCATCGGATAATTTTCTCAGACTGCTATTAACCTGTAATAATATTAAGGCGATGATGGCAAGGATGAGGGTTAAAATTCCAAAAAGGAGGGAATTATCATCTTTAGATTGCGTTTCTCCGGGTGCTGTTACTGGAGCGGCAGGTGCTTTGTATGCATCGGCATAATCAAGTATTGCAACAATCTCATCTTCTTTCAAGTTGAATTGCGTCATCCTGGAACCATACTTAGCCAAAAGACTTTTGGCATAAGCATCGGTTTCGAGCATGGAATTCACGTTATTCACCCATTTTACTGACCAATCTGGATTTGGAGCTCTTTTCCTGGCACCTTGTAATTTCGGCCCCGTATAATCTTCTAATGGCTTGTGACAGTTTGAGCAATTAGCTTTGAACAATGCCTCGCCATCTGCTGCAAAAACCGTATTTGTAAAGGAAAATAGTGCAATGAACAGGAGACTTGCCAGGATATTGTTGAAGCTTTTTGTATCTCTAATCATACGATTGAAAGCGGGGTGTCTAGTGTGGAAAAAATTTCTGGTAATGCTGCAAAAGTAAGTCAGGATGTTGACATAATGTTAACATTTATAAAAAAATTTTTTCTACGCCGGGCTTGATTTTCAGCGATTTGTTGCATGGTTCATATACCAATTGTCATGAATTTGTAAACAGAGTTTTGAGCGTGTATTTTTTGAAGGCAAGCCACCGATTCACGAAATTTTAATACACATTTGCTGAATGTTTGAGCAACTAAAAAGGCGCTGGAAAGTAAATAGTCTTAACCTGTTGCTCGTCATCTGCACTTTTGCTATTGGGGGAAGCCTTTGCGGTTATTTTGGAAGGCGGATCTTGTTAATGACCGGGCTGGAAAAAGGCCTTTCATGGATCGTACTATATATAATTATCATGACCCTGGTTTGGCCGTTCTGTGTTCTCCTGGTCAGCTTACCTTTAGGTCAGTTTTCATTTTTCAAACAATACCTCGGGAAAATTGGTCAGCGTATGTTTCAAAAAAAAAGTAAAAAAGTAAACGTTGCTATATTCGCCAGCGGAGCCGGGAGTAATGCTGACAAGATCATAGAACATTTGCACCAAGGTGACATTCGTGATAGAAACGCGGTCGTGAAACTCATTGTTTGCGATAAACCTGGGGCCGGCGTTCTGGAAGTCGCTCGACGAAACGGAATTGAATCATTAATTATTGATCGGGATCGTTTCTTTAACGGTGATCATTACCTGCCGGTTTTCCACAAACACGAGATCGATTTTATTGTGCTTGCAGGGTTTCTTTGGAAAGTACCGCCACAGTTGATTGCGGCATATCCCGAGAAAATGATCAACATTCACCCGGCGTTGCTACCAAAATTTGGCGGCAAAGGTATGTATGGCAGCAAAGTGCATGAAGCGGTGATAGCTGCAGGAGAAAAGGAAAGTGGCATCACGATCCATTTTGTCGATGAATTGTACGATCACGGCAAAATAATTCAGCAGGCAACTTGCGCCGTGGCCGAAGACGAAACCCCTGAAAGCCTGGCAGTCAAGATCCATGAACTTGAACATCGGCATTTTCCCGAAACAGTTGAGCGACTGTTAAATGTAAAATAGCCGTTAAATCAGCCTTGCCAACAGGGAAACATTATGCGATGGCGTAATATTGTTTTTTTTTAATAATTCTACTTTCTGCACCAGCACCTCAAAATATTTTACCTGCTCGCCTTGTCTTTCCTTGCGGGAACAAGCGCCTGGGCGCAATACACTGTCAGCGGCAGGGTCTACGATTCTTCCAAAGTAATTCCAGTGAAAGATGTACTGGTTAAGTCCAGCAATGGGAACGAAGTTATCACCGATTCAACCGGATATTATGCGATCGTGGTTACAGATAGTGATTCTCTTACATTCATTTATCGCAATAAGCCAACCGCCAAATTTTTGACGAAGCAGATTCCAAACATTTCCAATTTTGATATTTCGCTCCATATTCGCCTCTCGGAAAAATTTCAAACCATGAGGGAAGTGAAGGTTTATTCAAAGAATTACCGGCAGGATTCTATTGAGAACCGGCAAACCTATCGAAAGATCTTTGGCTATGAAAAGCCCGGGGTTTCAACCTCTATTAACCCCGGATCAGGTGGTGTGGGAATGGACCTGGATGAACTGATTAATATTTTCCGTTTCAAACGTAACAAACAGTTGCGCCGGATGCAGGACAGGCTGTTGGAGGAGGAACAGGAAAATTTTGTGAAATACCGGTTTAACAAGATCACTGTTAAAAGGATCACCCGGCTTGACGGAGCAGAGCTGGATAATTTCATGGCATTATACAAACCCGATTTCGAATTTACCCAAGCAGCATCCACCGTAGATTTTTATCAATATATCCTCAACGCCTCCTACCAATATAAAAAGGAATTGCTCATCAAAGAAAATAAAACAGAGCAACCATAGAATCTTTTTATAAATTCGGCTCAATAATTTTTTATGGAGCAAACCACCTTAGGCATTGGCACCCGCTTACAACATACGCAATTCGGTCCCGGCGTAATTGTCGGTGTCAGGTACGCGACTTACCTCATCTCGTTCATCCATCACGGTATCAAGGAAATTGACAAAACCGATTTCAATTTGGATGAGATCATTCCTGAAAATGTGACGGTTGAAGTAGAAACAGTTTCTGATACCGAAAAATCCTTGCTGAAAATTCTGCGTTTATGGGGTGACGTTTGTGAAGTTGTTCCGCTTGGCGATCGTTGGAAGGGTGGCACCATGCTTTTACAACCTTATGATAAAACCCAGAAGCCAAAAGAGATTCCTATCGACGTTTTCTTCCATAAGATCGTTATGCTTCGCGATCGCATCCGGGTGCTGGAACAAAACATCAACAGCCACAAAATTTTGACGGATGCTGACAAAGTGAATCTCCAGCAATATATTACCCGCTTGTATGGATCGCTTACCACCTTCAACGTACTCTTCAAAGAAAAGGAGCACTGGTTCATCGGCGAAAAAGGCGGGGCTGATTAAGCCTGGCAGATCTGTTTCGTTCGCGGAAACATCCGCGGCTACCCGTTTCAGTGAGTAGCCAGTTTTATAAGCGGATCTATCACCATTAATATTCCCAACATTTCATCCCTGGCTTCATTGCTGCCGGCAGTCTTCTTCCTAAACATCCATTCATGAAAAGATTCTTGTTTTTGTTACTGCTACCCCTTACCGCACTGGCGCAACCCTTTTCCAACACTGAAGTTTCCCGCTGGCAACAGCAGGCAAAAAGCGTTACGGTAATTCGCGACAATTGGGGCATCCCGCATGTGTATGGCAAGACCGATGCAGACGCGGTTTTTGGATTGATGTATGCACAATGTGAAGATGATTTTTCGCGGATCGAAATGAACTACCTCGAAAAGCTAGGCCGGCTTTCAGAGATCAAAGGGGCAACAGAACTCTACAACGACCTGTATTTAAAACTCATTATTGATTCGGCTGCCGCGTTAGCAGATTATAAAAAAAGCCCTGTCTGGCTGAAAAAATTATTGAATTCTTTTGCTGACGGTATAAATTTCTACCTACATAATAACCCTGCTGTAAAACCTTTAAAGCTAACCCGGTTTGAACCCTGGTTTCCCCTGCTTTGGACCGACGGCAGCATTGGTGCAATCAGCACTGGCGATATTACAGAACAGGATGTCGAGCGACTTTATACAGGCAACAGTAGCCCGGTTGCCCTGGAACAATCTGTTCGTGAAAATGGAAGCGGTTCTAACGGTTTCGCCATAGCACCTGCTAAAACGGCTGCGGGAAATTCAATCCTGTACATCAACCCGCATGTAACATTTTATTTTCGTCCCGAGGTGCACATGGTTAGTGAAGAAGGGCTCAATGTTTACGGCGCCGTTACCTGGGGCCAGTTCTTTATTTACCAGGGCTTCAACGAATACTGCGGCTGGATGCATACCTCCAGCAATGTGGATGTTGCAGATGTGTACGCTGAAAAAATTGTCAATAAGAATAATGTGCTGTTGTATGAATATGATGGAAAATTTCGCCCGGTAAGCACGAAGAAAATAGAAATAAAAAGTCGGGAAGGAGACTCACTTACCTCGAAAATATTTACCGGCTATTTCACACATCACGGCCCCGTGATGGGAAAACGCGATGGCCAGTTCCTTAGCGTAAAAAGTTTCAACCGCTCACTCACCAGTTTGATTCAAAGTTGGGAGCGCACTAAAGCAAAAGGACTGGCAGATTATAAAAAGAATATGGAGCTGCGCTCAAACACTTCCAACAACACGGTCTTTGCGGATAACAAAGGAAACATAGCCTATTGGCATGGAGACTTTGTGCCGAAGAGAAATAAAACATTAAACTGGAGTAAGGTACAAGCGGGAAACACAAGTGCTACAGAATGGCAAGGTCTGCACCCTGTGGAGGAAATTATCCATGTGTATAATCCTGCCAACGGATGGTTGCAGAATTGCAATTCCACACCATTCACCGTGGCTGGTATCAACAGTCCAAAAAAAGAAAATTATCCTTCTTATATGGCGCCGGACGGAGAAAATTTCCGCGGTATAAATGCAGTAAGGGTTTTGAGCCGGGAAAATGCCTTTACAATAGACAAAACAATTGCTGCAGGTTATGACACTTACCTATCGGCATTTCAAATTCTTGTTCCAGCACTGATCGCCCGGTATGAGAAAATTCAGCCCACTGATTCCCTGTATACTTTATTAGCTGAACCGATCGCACTGCTTCGCCAGTGGGATTATCATTCAGGCGAAAACTCTGTAGCCACAACCCTTGCTATCGAATGGGGACGCTACCTGACCCGGGATATTCAACGGGTTTACGTTGATGACGGCCAATCAGACCAGGTTACCATGACAAAAAAATTTGCAGCAACGGCAAGTGTCGAGAACCTGTTATTGCCGTTCGCCAAATCGATCCGGCAACTAATAGCCACTCATGGCAAATGGCAGGTTGAGTGGGGAACTATCAACCGGTTTCAAAGAATTACCGGCGGCATGAATGAAAAGTTTGACGATTCTAAACCAAGTTACCCGGTCGGGTATGCGTCATCGTTATGGGGCATGTTGCCTTCTTTTTCCAGCACCTATTTTACCGGCACAAAATACCGTTATGGAAGCGGCGGCAACAGTTTCGTGTGTGCGGTAGAGTTTGGAAAACGCATTAAAGCTAAGTCGCTTCTTGCCGGTGGTGAAAGTGGAAACCCTTCCTCACCACATTTTGCTGACCAGTTAGAGATGTATACAAAGGGAAAATTTAAAGACGTATTGTTTTATAAAGAAGATGTGGTGAAACATGCAGAAAAAACTTATCACCCCGGTGAATAAATATGCAAATGATCCAACTAAAAAAATTTACCCATTTTTCTCATTGATACTTATGATGCGACCAATATTGTTCATCCTGCTGTGCCTTCCCTTCCTGTCTTTCGGCCAGCCTTACGATCTATTGATAAAGAATGGGAAGATCATTGATGGAACAGGTAACAGTTGGTTTATTGGTGACATTGCAGTGAAGAAGGGAAAGATCGTTTTAATTCAACGCGGCATTAGCGAAGCAGCTGATAAAATCATTGATGCCAGGGGACAGGTTGTTGCCCCCGGTTTCATCGATGTGCATACACATATTGAAGGTGATGAGGCAAAAACGCCAACCGCGGATAATTTTATTTATGACGGCGTTACCACCGTGGTTGCGGGCAATTGCGGCGCTTCCAACATTAATATTGGTAAGTATTTTCACTGGTTGGATTCACTGAAACTATCCGTGAATGTGGCATCGCTGGTGGGGCACAATGATGTGCGAAAAGCCGTCATGGGGCGGGCCAGGAGAGATGCTACTGAACAAGAGTTGTTGCAAATGGAAGAGCTTGTACGACAGGCCATGAAAGACGGTGCGGTGGGTTTGTCAACCGGTTTGATCTACATCCCCGGAACCTATACCAAAACAGAAGAAATTGTTCGTCTCGCAAAAGTTGCTTCCGGGTACGGCGGCGTTTATGCCACGCACATGCGGGATGAGGCAGACAGTGTTACACAGGCCATCGAAGAAGCCTTGCACATTGGGCGGGAGGCTAACATTCCGGTTGAGATCTCTCATTTCAAATTAAGCGGGCAACAGAACTGGGGCAGAAGTGCCGAAACGATTGCGCTGGTGGCGCAGGCAAGAACTGAGGGACTGGAAGTAACGATCGATCAATA
>JAURWD010000072.1 GCA_030655145.1 Ferruginibacter sp. | reverse complement strand
ATAGTCCTTGCCGAGGGGAAGATGAATTTTTAAATCTGCGATCTCCCGGTCAGAAATGTTTTGCAGCATGCCAAAACTCAATTCGTATAGTTCGGTGTAGCGCTCCTTATCATAGGCATTGGCACTGTATAATAGCCCGGTTTCGGCAATAGCGCGAAGACGCTTAATTTCCTCCAACATAATTTAGTCAACAATTGATCGGTAAATATTTCAAGTTTTTATTCTTCTTTTTTGGGCTTCCCATGTGCCAAACTTCCTGACGGCTCACTGTACCAGGGTATAATGTCGACTGCGAAAAGGCCTGCCGCTATGGCAGGATCGGTGGTTGCAATTTTCTCAGCTTCTTCTTTGGTTTTCACGTCGAATACAAAAAGCCCCCTCCATGAGAGGTCATTCTTCCCAAAGGGTCCGGCAACCTTCAGAATTCCGTCATAGTAGAGTTTATTCATATTTGCCATATGGCCCTGGAAGAGCCTGGCCCTTGTGCTGCTATCGAAGTCGGTCTTTGGTCCGGTCTTTAATAAAATAAACCAGTACTGTTCGATCTTGGGGGCGGGCTTTTTCTCCTTCTCAGGCTGCGCTTGCACATTTATTAATTGAACGCTAACCAGGAAAAACACGCAGAAAAACACAAGCTTTTTCATGATGATTGTTTTCCTGAAAATAGTTTTTGTTTGGCACTTGCACAACATAAAAACTTCACTGGAACTTAGATTATATTTGCGCCGCTGCCGTTTTTAGCATTTATCCAATTTGCGCTTCACCCAATGGTTTTAGTTAACGGCTGCGATTGCTAAAGGCAGTTGAACTGTCCAATTAAAAGTATAAATCACGATTATGGCCGCCAAAACAGATACCTTCCAATCACCTGATTATTTTAATGTTGATGAACTGTTGACAGATGAGCACAAGCTGGTGCGGGAATCGGTGAGGAACTATGTGAAGAAAGACATCTCTCCTATCATTGAAGAGTATGCGCAGAAAGCAGAATTCCCCGTCCAGATCATTAAACAGCTCGGCGATCTTGGTTGCTTTGGACCCACTGTTCCTGAACAATACGGGGGTGGAGGACTTGACTATATCAGTTACGGTTTAATGATGCAGGAACTCGAGCGTGGGGACAGCGGCGTTAGATCCACCGCAAGCGTACAGGGCAGTCTCGTGATGTTTCCCATTTACCAATATGGCAGCGAGGAGCAACGAAATAAATACCTCCCTAAACTTGCGAGCGGCGAATGGCTTGGCTGTTTTGGATTGACGGAACCAAACCACGGCAGTGATCCGGGTGGCATGTTGACGAATATCAAAGATGACGGAAACCACGTGATTTTAAACGGGGCAAAAATGTGGATCAGCAATGCGCCGTTTGCCCAGGTAGCGGTGGTATGGGCAAAAGATGAAACCGGTGCTATCAGGGGCGTAATTGTAGAAAGGGGTATGCCAGGTTTTTCGACACCGACAACGCATGGCAAATGGAGTTTAAGAGCGAGCGCCACTGGCGAGCTGGTTTTTGACAATGTGAAAGTGCCGAAGGAAAATATCCTGCCGAATGTAAAAGGTTTAAAGGGCGCGTTGGGTTGCTTAACGAAAGCGAGATACGGAATTGCCTGGGGTGCTATTGGGGCGGCCATGGACTGTTATGATACTGCCCTGACCTATTCGAAAGAAAGGGTTCAGTTTGGGAAACCTATTGGCGGCTTCCAACTGCAGCAAAAAAAATTAGCGGAGATGGTAACCGAGATCACAAAAGCGCAATTGTTGAATTGGCGCCTTGGGGTGTTGATGAACGAAGGAAAGGTTACTCCGCAACAGGTGAGTATGGCAAAAAGAAATGCCTGCGAGGTTGCGACAAATATCGCACGGGAAGCACGGCAAATGTTAGGCGGCATGGGTATCACTGGCGAGTACCCTGTGATGCGGCATATGATGAACCTTGAAAGCGTGATCACCTATGAAGGAACGCATGATATTCACTTATTGATAACAGGTATGGATGTCACTGGCCTTAACGCTTTTAAATAAAGTTGATGTAGAAAACATGGTGGATCGACGCCAACTTCATTCACCCGGAATCTTTATCCTGATTTATTCCAGATCAATTCTTACCGTTAAATACTTCCAATGGAAAACACACCAGCAGCGACTTCACTTGAAAATATTTTTTCGAGTGGGAAAGCGCGAATCAGCGTCATCGGCGCCGGTACCATGGGGAATGGTATAGCGCACGTATTTGCGCAACATGGATTTTCTGTAAGCCTGGTGGATGTAAATGCAGCCCAGCTTGAAAAAGCAGTAGCTGTGATCGGTAAAAATCTTGACCGGCAGGTAAGCAAGGCCGTTATTACCGAAGAACAAAAATCAATCGCTTTAAAAAATATCTCCACCTCAACAAGTTTCGCTGAAGGAGTGCAGACTGCGGACCTCATCGTGGAGGCAGCTACGGAGAATGAATCCTTGAAACTGTCCATCTTCAAACAACTGGATGAAGCCGCGCCTGCCGGTTGCATTTTGGCAACAAATACTTCTTCGATATCAATCACGAAAATAGCGGCCGCGACCAACAGGCCGGGCAGTGTGATCGGCATGCATTTTATGAACCCGGTCCCTGTTATGAAACTGGTTGAGATAATTAACGGGTACGCCACCACGAAAACCGTTACTGAAACCATTGTCGCTCTCAGTCATCAACTTGGTAAAACGCCTTGCGTTGTAAATGATTATCCTGGCTTTATCGCAAACCGCATCCTCATGCCCATGATCAATGAAGCTATCTACAGCTTGTATGAAGGAGTTGCCGGTGTTGAAGAAATTGATACGGTAATGAAATTGGGTATGGCTCACCCAATGGGTCCATTGCAACTCGCTGACTTTATCGGGCTGGATGTTTGCCTGAGCATCATGCGGGTATTGCATGACGGTTTTGGTAATCCAAAATATTCGCCCTGCCCATTGCTGGTTAATATGGTCATGGCGGGAAAACTCGGTGCTAAAACCGGGGAAGGATTCTATACTTACACTCCGGGCAGTAAAGAGTTGATCGTCGCCAAAAGACCTTAAACCTTCCAACTTCTTTCTTTATTTCTGCGGTCGCAGGAATAAATTCCAGGCACAAAAAATTCACCGGATTAATTACTTTAGTCTTTCAAATACAACCATCGCGTTATGGGAAAAAAAGACAAAGCCATTGATGTATACATCGCTCATGCTGCTGCATTTGCGCAGCCGATCCTAACGCATATCCGCGAACTTGTTCACCGCGCCTGCCCCCAAGTTGAAGAGAAAATTAAATGGAGTTTCCCGCATTTCGATTATAAGAATGAAATGATGTGTAGCATGGCCGGTTTTAAACAGCATTGTGCTATGGGCTTCTGGAAAGGTTCAATTATGACGGACCCTGTCCTTGGAGAAAACGCTCGTTCTGAAGGCGCCATGGGACATATGGGAAAGATCCGTTCACTTAAATATCTTCCAGGCGATAAAAAATTGATGGCCTATATCCGGGAAGCGATGGAGTTAAATGATAAAGGCATAAAACTCCCTGCCAGATCGAAAGCAACTGAAAAAAAAGAATTGATTGTGCCGCAGTATTTCCTCGACGCACTCGCCACTAATACTGGAGCTAAAAAGATCTTCGAGCAATACGCTTACTCTCACAAAAAAGAATACCTCGAATGGATCACTGACGCGAAAACTGAGGCAACCCGTATCAAGCGCATATCAACCGCTTTGGAATGGATGGCTGAAGGAAAAAGCCGTCACTGGAAATACAAATGATGTGTCTTCCTACGTGTGCTGGTTTATTTAAACCTGGTATTCGGGTAGTCCGGGATTCAGCGCTTTTTCTTGCCGCCACTCACAAGTTCATAAGAATGATCCAGGAAACCGAAGAGTTGTTTGCTGCTGAGTGTACCATCAACAATGATGGTATTCCAATGTTTTTTATTCATGTGAAAACCTGGCAGTACTGCGTCCGGGTATTCTTCCCGCAGTTCCAAAGCGATCTCCGGGTCACATTTCACATTGAATTGTAAGGGTACAGAATCGAGGGGAAGTAAAAGAAATACTTTGGCATTCACCTTATAAACAATGACGCTGTCGCCGAAGGGAAATCCTTCGGTTACCGACTCCTTGCGAAGCACATACTCCCTGATTGTTTCAATATTCATTTGAAAATTTAGCAGTTTAATTACCGCCTAAGTTTTTTTACTTCCACATTTTGTAGTTCTTTAAAACGGTATAAAACCTCTGTTAACCGCTTAAGCGGGATGCCCGCAATGACCTGGCAAAACAACTGCATCTCCTGCGAAATCACTGTGCATTCACATTGTTTGATCACCATCATAACTTCGTTCACCTGGGTGTAATCAAAATTCAAACTGTATTTCACCTCGATCTGCTTGTGCACGATCGGGGTCACCTGCAACACCAGGCTTGCGGCGGTCTTATATGCATTGATCAAGCCTGGAACTCCCAGTAAAGTACCTCCAAAATATCTTACCACAACGATTGCCATGTCGGTAACTTCTTTGCTGTCGAGCTGTCCCAAAATTGGCTTGCCTGCCGAGCCTGACGGTTCTCCATCGTCACTTACCCTAAATACATTTCCATCTGTACCGAGGCGGTACGCGAAGCAATGATGAGCCGCTTTCGGATGTTCCTTTTTTAGCTGTTGAAGTCGCTGTTTAAAAGCATCGACATTATCTATCGGGAACGCATAACCGACAAACTTGCTTCCCCGGTCTTTAAACTCTGCCATGCCCGGTTGATCAATTGTACGATAAAACTCTGGCTCACTCGTAACGCTCATTGAATTGATATTTGTAAAACTTTTATTGAATTAATTGATTGTTCCGGTAATATGAAACCTGGTCAGTTTCCAAGGTGGCCTGCGACACGGGTTGAAGATTACCCAGCTCCGGCGCATTCAATCCTGCACCGATCATCAACCCCTGGTTTGTAATCACTCTTGCCTCGTCCCAAAGACCTGCGTCTATGAACGATTGTAAAAGCGTCGCCCCGCCCTCAACCAATACACTTTGAATATTTAAAGTGTACAACTCCCGAAGCATCCCCGGTAAAAAATCTGTTTCATTTTTCACCTGACGGAACTCAGTTTCCCCATTGCTGTTTTTAAGAGAATTAAAAATAATGGTCCTGACCTTTTTATCCATTAGCTGATGCGTGTTTGGTAGCTGTAACCTTTTGTCTATTACCAGTCGAATTGGATTGCTTCCTCCCCAATGCCTTGTTGTCAACGACGGATTATCCAGTAGAGCCGTCCTAGTCCCTACCAAAATAGCTGCTTCTTCGCTCCGCCATTTGTGTACCTGCCGGTTGGAAATTTCATTACTGATCAATAAACGTTCATCCGTGCCTGCTGAGATTTTGTGATCTGCTGACTGTGCCCATTTTAAAATAATGAACGGTCGTTTCGCGGTATGAAAAGTGAAAAATCTTTTGTTAAGCTCAAGCGCTTGTTCCCGCAACACTCCAACCACTACTTCTATGCCGGCGTCTTGCAATTTCTGAATACCCCTACCGGCAACCTGCGCAAATACATCGGTGCACCCGATCACAACGCGGGGAATCATTTCGTGGATGACAAGATCGGCACAGGGAGGTGTTTTCCCGAAATGCGCACAGGGCTCCAACGAAACATATAACGTCGATGCTGGAATAAGTGATCGAAGGCCGGCGGGAACATTCCTGATACAATTGACCTCAGCATGTGCTTCTCCATATTGTTGATGATAACCTTCGCCGATGATCCGGTCTTTGTGGACTAACACTGCACCCACCATCGGGTTGGGCGCTACATTTCCAGCGCCCAGCAGGGCGAGTTGAAAACAGCGATACATGTAATGTTCATCCGGCATGCGGCGACAAAAGTAGGCATAGAAAAATAAAGTATGTTTGTGCGCATGACAACCAGGGCGCTCTACCGGCAGTTTATACAAGACTTACAATCGCTGTATTCTTTGAACGAAGCAACGATCATTACCGACTGGACTTTTGAATCCATCGCCGGCGTACAGAAAGCTGATTTCATCAAAACACCTGGCGACATCCTGCCAGATCATCTTAGCCAACAACTAAACACGGCTTTGTCAGACCTGCTTGAAAGTAAACCCATCCAGTATGTTTTGGGGGAAGCTTATTTTTTTAAGATGAAACTAGCGGTAAACGAACACGTGCTGATTCCCCGCCCGGAAACTGAAGAACTGGTTCAACTGGTGATAGACGACTGCCAACGAGAGCAAACAGGTAAAGAGATTGCCATCATTGACATTGGTACCGGCAGTGGCTGTATCGCGATCGCCTTGAAAAAAAACATTTCGTCCGCCGAGCTTACCGCCATTGATGTTAGTGCACCTGCATTGAAACTCGCAGAAAAAAATGCGCAAGATCAAGCTGTGATAATCGGGTTTACGCAAATCGATTTTTTGAGTGTGGATGAGAGAGAGCCATTGCAGCGTTTCGACGTGATCGTTAGTAATCCCCCATACATTCCACTGAACGAAAAAGAAAAACTGGATAAGAATGTAACAGCTTTTGAACCCGCGACTGCCCTGTTTGTGCCCGCCAATGATCCCTTGCTCTTTTACCGGGAAATTGCCAGCTTTGGAAAGACCCATCTTACTGAACAGGGAAAAATTTTCGTGGAAATACACGAAAATTTTGCATCCGAAGTCCTCAGCCTGTTCCAGGAAACCTATGCCCGCGTAAGCATCCATAATGACCTGTTTGGAAGGCCAAGAATGGTCACCGTAAGCAATAAAGGCTGATCAAAGCCACGCAGGTCACACTATATCTTTTTAAAAAGCAGCATTTGATTAATAAATGTAATCTAAACCTGAAACTAGCTGCCTGTATGAAAACTATTCCTTACCTGTTATTGGTTTTCTTTTTCTGTTCTTGCTGGAAACCGTACCGAAACCAGCCCGAACCCGCCCTACAACAAAAAGTCTGGGGCAGTAAGCCCATCTATGCCGCCATCGTCCAGGCAAAAAAAGTGGAGATGCTTTCCGGTAAACAACCACTTATCCAGCCAGGAAATATCTACGCATATAAAAACCTGGTATTCCAGATCGATATAGGAAGAGGTATTCACATCATCGATAATACCGTTCCGGCAGATGCTGACCGCATTGGTTACATCACCATGAATGGTTGTTCTCAAATTTCCATTAAAGGTGCCTACCTGTATACCAATAGTTATGGAGACCTGGTAACAATTGATCTTTCAAATTCATCCGACTTACGTGAAGTGAGCCGGCTTCCGAACGCCTTCCCGGAACTCACATTTCAGTACCCGCTCGCCATGCCGGAAGAACAAGGCTTTTACGAATGCCCGCGAATGGACAGCGTTGTTATTGGGTGGACGAAGGACTCAATCATGGCCAATTGTTTCAAAAATTAATAACCAGGTTTAACTCCATACCATGAATAAAATATTTCTTCCCATCATCATAAGTTGCTGCCTGGGTTCACTCGTTTTTTATTCCTGTACCAAAGAAAATGCGGGAAAATCTGATAACTCAGCAGGTAAGGCAGGTTCGCTTACAAGGTTTACTATAACTGGTAATTATCTCTATGCGGTCGATAACCATTTCCTGTATGCTTACAGTCTCGCAAATCCAAAAACTCCGGAGAAAGTATTCAACTCCCAGCTAAACTTTGACATCGAAACCATCTATGGATATAAGAACAATCTGTTCCTGGGAACGAAGACGGGACTCTACATTTATTCAATCGATACGCCTGCCGCACCACGGCTGGTAGGACAGGCATCTCATGCCCGTGCCTGCGATCCTGTGGTCGCCAATGACTCTGTGGCCTTCGTCACTTTGAAAGGATGGGGTAACTGCGGTCCGGCCACCAGCGGGCTGTATGTGCATGACATTACCGACATCACAAAACCATTACTAAAAACAACGGTTGAACTGCCCGATCCTGTTGGACTTGGCTTGCAGGACAGTGTACTGTATGTATGTTGCGGAACGGCTGGCTTGAAAGTATTTAATGTAGCCCGGCCTTATTCACCAAAGCTGCTCAGCACAAAAAACGATGGTGTTTTTGTAGACGTGATCCCGTACAATAATACCCTTATTTGTTACGTGGAAAGTGGGATCCTGTTGTATGATATCAGTAAGCCGGCAGAACCGGTGTTAGTAAAATCGATCGCAAATTAAATGATTGATTGAGAAGTCTTGTTGTAAAAGATCAAAACCAGTGATCGCAGATTGTAAATTATTCAGTGCCTGAAACTGTTGCAGAAGTTGAAGCGCCAAGTTTTCGGGCAACCTTCATTACCCTTACAATTTCACCCCATTGCGAAGATGAATCGGCGTTGATGACCACAGCCGGTTTGATACTATCTCCTTTGTTGATGTATTTAGAAAGAGCGGATTCAAGTGAGTCGATGGAAATGCGCCGTGAACCGACGAATACATTTTTATTCTTGTCAACACTAACCACGACACTCTGCTTTGTCTTCGTATCACTTTTTGCCCGTGGCACACTCATCTTAATCACATTGGGATTAGCCAGCGTCGAGATCATTAAAAAGAACATGAGGAGAATAAACAAGATGTCATTCAGTGGACCAGTATCCACTTCATCATGACTTTCCCGTAATTTATTTCGTCTAAGGCCCATGGCTATTTGTTGTTATGAATATTGACTTCCCGGTAGTGTAAATCAGATTTTCAATCTTAATACCAGATCTTTCAATATCTAAAATTATTTTGTTGGCTCCTGCAGGATGTCTATGAAATCGCTGCTTGCAGATTCCATCTTGTTTGCCGTACGATTGATCTGGGTATCCAGGTAACTGTAGCCGAGATAAGCAAGCATACCAATGATCAACCCACTGGCACTCGTAATCAATTTGATGTACATCGCATCTGCGATCTGGCTTACCGAAGGGTTACTGATCGTTGCGAATTCTTTTAATAATAATACAAGCCCGACGATCGTTCCTACGAATCCAAACAACGGCGCGATCCTGGAAATGACAGAAAGGATCGTAAGATTCTTTTCCATCTTATACATCTCGAGTTTTCCAACATTGTCCATGCTTTTTTCAATGGCGTCAATTGGTTTACCAATTCGTTGAATGCCCTTATCGATCATGCGGGCAACGGGATTGTCCGTATTTTTTGCGAGGCTGCGGGCCGCTGTTACATTGCCGGTTATGATGTGGTCACGAATGATGCGCATAAAATTTTCATCCATTTTTCCAACCTTGCGAACCACCAGTAAACGTTCGATAAAAAAGAAAACTGCGAGTGCGAAGAGCGCACCAAGTGGTATCATTAACGGACCACCTTTGCTTAACAAACTCCATACAGATTCAACCTGGCCTGTTGTTGCAGCTGCCGTGCTGACTGAATCTACCTGCAATAAAATATCAAACATTACTAAAATGATTTAGGGGCAAATGTAATAGTTTCTTTTTTTGTTAGGCGATTATTGTACCAACAAAATGCAATATGTACTGCTAAACGCAGAGTCTTAATAAATGCCATGTAAAGAATTGTTAAAGAAGACACACTCAAAGAAAAAGGCTCCTTTCGCAGGAGCCTTCTATCATTTGTTATGCATTTCACTTTTATTTAGCTACCGTTGTTTTTACCTTGCAGCTGCGTCATTGCCATGATCTGTTTCATGGTTTTTTCCATGCCATCACTTCCGCCATCAAGAAAGATGACATTACCTTTTCCATACTCAGCGAAATTTTTGATGGCCTCTACCCACATACTAAAGAGGATCACATTGGTATCAAGATTGGCCTGTTTCATTTCCGAAGCAGCCTGGCTCATACCGCGGGCAACTTCTTCACGGAAAAGAGCAACACCCTGGCCACGCAGTTGTGCCGCCTGGCGCTCGGCCTCAGCTGCAATTTTTATCGCGTTACCTTCCGCTTCAGCAGCCTTTGTTTTTGTGATCAGTAACGCCTGTCCTTCGTTCTCTGCTGCCGCTTTCAGGTTGTTACTTGCAACTACCTTGCTCATACTCGTCATGATGGCCTCATCAAAAGTAATGTCGTTGATCTGCAGGTCCTGCACATGATAACCCCAGCCCTCAAGAGTTAGATCGATTTGTTCTTTCACATTCTCCACGATATCGCGCCGAACATTTAATACCTCGGCCTGCTTCTTGGTGGAAACAAACGCACGGATACTTCCTTCAACGGTCCGGATCAATGCCTGCATCAAATCTTTTTCACTAATGAATTTAAACGCCACGTTTTTGATCGTTTCCTCTTCCACATTCATTACAGAAAAAAGGATCATTGATTTAAAATATACATTCGCCTGGTCAATGGTTACCGCCTGGAACTCGAGTTCAACAGAGCGGTTTTGAATGCTCACTTTTTTATAGATCTGTTCCAGGAAAGGGATCTTGAAATTTAAACCGGGCCGCATGATGCGCCGGTATTTTCCAAACATCGTAACAACACCAATAAGTCCCTGGTTGATGGTTACAAAACAACTAAGCAGCGCCAATACGATGAGTATGAGCCACCAATAATCTTTTAGGAATTCCATACAGTTAATTTTTTTGAAGATAGCAATTTTTAGCGTACCCGGAATTTCTTTGGGTCAAGCCAACTGTGCCGGGCGAGCTTTCAAACAATAACTCACTAAAGTTCCGCATGCAAGGTTATTATTATTCCACGACATAATAATGACGTGTCAACGAATATTTAGCTCGGTCATCACGTATACGCTTATGCGATTCAAATAAGGATCCATCGCTGTTATAGATAAAATGATTATCGACAGGTCCGGGGGTGGTCACAATACGATCGAGGTATAGATGAAAATTATGCGTTGCGAGCAGGTCATCTTCTGGGGGAGGCTGTGGGCTTCTGCTTCCTAGCGGGCGCGGCTCCACAACCTTTATAAGCCGCTTAGTTGCATCATATACAAACTCACCTACTTCTCTTTTGAGGGCATTCAACCTCAGGAACATTTTGACGTCTGCTTTTTGAGTATTGAAACTATACTCATAACTGTACATCACAATACTGCTTTTGGTCAGCGCATTGATCTGTGCAAGGCGGCCCTGGCCATCATAAACATATTGGTGTGACTCGTAAAATCCGTCATTATTTATTCTTGTATATAATTTCTGTAACTGCCCCTGCGCATTATATTCTTTGTGCCGGATCAGCAGGGAGGTGGTGTCAATAATATATTGGTACATGTTTACTTCCCGTCCAAAAGTATCATACTCAACTTCGAGCCCTGCAAGATTGTTGACAGGATCATTGAAGGCTATTTTTAAAGTTGCCAGGCGATCCATTGCATCAAATTCATAGCTGTATTTTTCAACCAGTTTATCTTTGTTTAAACCCCGCCACTTCTCAAAAACGTTTCCTCGTTCATCATAGAAAATGACCGAAACCAGCGTAGAGTCGACGTTGTCTTTGGCAGACCCAGCATACTCATAAACTAGTTCTCGCCGAATGTTATTTTTTACAATGATGTCCCTGGAGTTCGAACCATTTCCGGTGAATTGAAGAAATGTTTTCCCGGTATGGATGTCAGCATACTGAGTAAAGGCTTGCCAGGTAATACCCAGCAGGCAGTAAAGAAGCAGTTGGAGTTTTTTAAGGTAAGGTTGCAACGTTGTGCTGTTTTGATGAACGGATTAAATCAACTTTTTTCCTCCCAGATCATCGATAAATGAACAATGGTCTCGGCAGCCTTTGCCATGTCTTTTGTACCGATCCACTCTAACTTACTATGTATGTTTTGCATACCCGTAAATATATTGGGGCAGGGCATACCTATATAACTGAAGCGGCTACCATCTGTTCCGCCGCGGATGCTTTCCTTTTTTACCTGGAGACCCGCACGTTTTATCGCTTCCTCTGCATAAGTCACCACCTGTGGATGCTGGTCGAGCACGCTCTTCATGTTCCGATATTGTTCCTGCTTTGCATAGCTCATTGTGGCACCGGGATATTGGTTAATCACTTCTTCCGCAAGCGCTTTTAACCGATGGTGATGTGCTGCCAAGTTTTGTTCATCAAAATCACGAACTATAAATTGTATGCTCGCTTTTTCACTGATGCCGTTCACGCTTACGGGGTGCACAAAACCTTCCCTGCCATTGGTTGTTTCAGGGCTCCAGTTATCTTTTGGCAAAGCATCTAAAATGGTTCCTGCTATTTTCAAGGCATTAACAAGTTTGCCTTTTGCATAACCCGGATGAACAATAATCCCTTCGATGGTGATCGTAGCTCCGTCAGCACTAAAAGTTTCATCCTCCAGGCTGCCTGCTTCTCCCCCATCCAGGGTATAGCCAAACCGGGCGCCTAATTTTTGCATGTCCACCTTCGCGGTTCCCTGGCCTACTTCTTCATCAGGCGTAAATAATATTCGGATATCGCCATGCTTCACCGCCGGATTTTGAATAAAAAACAAGGCTGCTTCCATAATAGCGGTAACGCCACTTTTATCATCTGCGCCAAGTAGGGTTTGACCGCTGGCAGTGATCACTCCATGGTTTAAGTGTTGCTCGAGGTATGGCGAATCTTTCCTGCTCAACACCATTGACGGATCATCGGGCAACACAATGTCTCTACCATCATAAAAACGATGATGGATCGGCTTCACGTCAGTACCACTACAATCGGGTGCTGTATCTACGTGCGCACAAAAACAGATCGCCGGCACATTTTTCTTTTCTGTATTTGCCGGTATCGTCGCATATACATAACCGTACACATCTGTTTGAGCGTTGGTGATACCCATACCCTGCAGTTCCCTGCTTAACAGCTTGCTTAAATCTTTTTGTTTTTCGGTGGTCGGATGTACGGTAGCTGTAGGATCGCTTTGCGTATCTACCCGGGCATATCTCATAAAGCGCTCGGCTACATTATCAGGACTAATTTGAATGGTCATACGTTTTGTTTTCAGGTGTTTGCCGGCAAGGTAAAGAAATAAAAAAAGCAGCTTGCAAACTGCAAGACTGCTTCAGGAAATTTTAGTCAGAAACCAGGGCTAAACGATTTCTACCAATTCAATATCAAATACCAATTCCTGGCCTGCCAGGAAATGATTGGCATCAAGTATGATCAAGTTATCTTTTACTTCAACAACAGTTACCGGTACGGGTTGACCAGCCTGGTTACTAAGTGTTAACTGCATTCCCGGCTCAAGTTTCATATCCTCGGGCACATTTTCTTTTGGAAACTCAATGACGGCCTCCTCAGATTTTTCACCATATCCATCTTCAGGAGCGATGTTGATGGTTTTTTTATCGCCAACGTTCATACCTGGCATAGCAGCATCAAAACCTTTGATCATCATGCCAGCACCCACTGTAAATTCCAGTGGCTCCCTGCCAACAGAAGAATCGAACTGCTCACCATTGGTTAACTTTCCCGTGTAATGTACACGTACAACATCACCTTCTTTTACTTGTGCCATCTTAAATTGTTTTTACCTGATTTATTCCTTTCTCACGGAAGGTTTAGCTAAACGAGGTTGTTATTGAATTTGTGAACGCCGGTCATATAACCGGCCTGCCTTTTTAAAAATCTTGAATGACTCAAAAACTTTTTGGGAATTGCAAATCTACTCCGAAAACTGAATCTGAATCAAAATCCTGTTGTTAATACACGATTAATGCCAGATTTTATATTTCACAATAAATGGATTTTGGGGGGAAAAATTTAGAGCAGGTTCTCTATATCATGCATTGACACTGGTTTTTCGAGGATACGAATTGACTCGTTGAGCGTGGAAGAAAAATGATCCGCAAGGTTATACGCACTAAGCAGGGTAATTCGCATGGACGGAAACTGCTCGTGAATAGCGGCCACCGCTTCCCACCCCATCCCGTCGGGAAGATTGTTATCGAGGATCAATGCATCGGGCTGTAACGATTTAAGGGAACTGATACCGTCGCTCAGGTTATGCGCAATGTGAACATCGTAATGCTTTTTCTCGAGAAAGTGCCTGATCATCAGGCACAGATCGATCTCATCATCGATTACAAGTACTTTTTTCATTTTAATGTTCCCGAGTTCCTGCACAGCCGCAGGATGTTTAGAATGTCCGGTGCGATATAGCCCTAATCATATTACCAAGATTCGCAATACCCTGACCGATTCTGTTAAAATTGCTGTCTATCCGTGCTTTCGAACCAATAGATCAGCAAGATTTTCGTTAACTGTCAAAATATAGAATAATTTTGAGCTGGACTTGACCCGGCCAAAATGTTAACCTGACATGAGAAAAACCCCTTCTTTCTTTTTAGCGGATGATGATGTTGATGACCAAATGCTCTTTGTTGAAGCCTTGTCAGAAATAAATACATCTATTCACTGCACCCTGGCTAAAAACGGCGAGGAAGCATTGACGCTCCTCCGCGATTACCCTGCACCTCTTCCCGATTTCATTTTTCTCGACCTTAATATGCCCCGCATGAGCGGAATCAAATGCCTGGCAGAGCTTAAAAAAATCGAATCTTTAAAAACAGTGCCCGTTATTATTTACTCCACCTCTTCTCAAAAAGAGTACATCGATGAGAGCCTTAAACTCGGTGCCCAAAACTTCTTTGTAAAACCCTCCAACTTCAACGGCTTGCTGGATTATCTCCAGGGGCTCGTTAGTGAAACTGATCCGGGCCTACGCAAGTTCTAATACCTGTTCATTTTGAGCGATGGGAAGAGAAACTATAAAGGTTGCTCCTTCGTTCACATTGCTTAAGGCATTTATATAACCTTTGTGCTTTTCAACGATCTGCTTACAAAGTGCAAGGCCGATCCCTGTTCCTTCATAATCTGTTTGTGAATGCAGGCGTTGAAACATCTGGAAAATCTGACCTGCATATTGTTGTTCAAAACCTATACCATTGTCTTTAATAAATATCCGGCAAAACTTTACCGGCCTTTCAGCTCCCAACAATTCCTGCCCATTTTCGTCAATTTCAAAGTCAATCTTGATGACTGGCGGTACATCTTTCTTCGCATACTTAAGAGCGTTACCGATCAAATTAAAAAAAAGCGGCTTGATCAAACCTGGGTTTGCTTCGATCATTGGAAGGGAAGAAACCGTTACCTGGGCATTTTTTTCATCAACCGTGTTTTGTAATTCTTCACAAACTTCCCGAACAACACCCTGCAGGTCAGTTTGAACAAACACATCTTTTTCGATTGACAATTTTGAAAATGTCAGGATATCCTTGATGAGTGCCTGCATTCGCTCCGCGGCTTTTTGAATACGCTCTATATTCAGCCGTCCATCTGAATCAAGCTGATCGCGGTGCTTGATGACGAGGCGATCGCTAAACGTTAAAATTTTGCGCAAAGGTTCCTGCAGGTCATGAGAGGCCATGAAAGCAAAGCGGTCCAACTCTTCGTTTGCTTTTTCCAGCCGGTCAATATTTCTAATGAGTTCCTTATTTAGTTCAATGATCTTTTCTTCCGAAGCTCTTCTTTCATTGATCTCGTTCTGGAGATTTTTATTGATGAGCCTCAGTTTTTCTTCCTGCAAAACCAGTTGCTGGTTTTTTTTATACAGGTCAATAAATACCGCCACCTTGGCGCGCAACAGATCTGGATTGATAGGTTTATAGATGTAATCCACCGCACCGGTGCGATACCCTTTGAAGACGTTCTCCTCTCCGTAGGTGTTCGCGGTGATAAAGATGATGGGAATGTGTTTCAGTTTTTCCCGTTCATAAATAAGCGCTGCGGTTTCAAAACCATTCAGGTTCGGCATTTTCACATCCATTAGGATGAGTGCAAAATCAAATTCTACTAATAAAATTTTCAGGGCCTGCCGGCCCGAATTTGCCTTCACAAATTCATAACCGGCAGACTCCAAAATGGTTTCCATAGAAAACAGGTTGTCTTCCCTGTCATCGACCAAGAGGATTTTTTGACGCATCAGCTAATATTTATTTGTAGAACCATACCCTCATTAATGAAAGCAACTGGTCTATTTTTAAAGGCTTGGTTATATAGTCAGAGGCGCCTGCTTCAATACATTTCTGGCGATCGCCCTTCATCGCTTTCGCGGTTACCGCGATGATCGGAAGCGTGCTGTTCTGGTGCTCTCTCCTGATCTTCTGCGTGGTTTCATACCCGTCCATTTCCGGCATCATGATATCCATCAAAACCATGTCAACTTTTGGTTTATCGTCGTTGATGATCTGGATCGCTTCCTTGCCGCTTTCCGCGGTGATGACGTTGATGTTATATCTTTCGAACACGGTAGTCAAAGCGAACAAATTCCTGACATCATCATCCACCACCAGGATATTTTTCCCGGTGAGGATATCTTCTTTCATGCGGATATTTTCAATCACCTTGCGTTTGGACGCAGACAACTCTTTGTGGTTGATATGCAGGTGCAGCACTGTTTCCTCGAGTAAATGTTCCAGGGAATTAACGCCTTTCAACAGGATCGTATTTGAAGTACGATTAAGAATTGATAATTCTGTTTTACTAAAATCACGCGCCGAATAAACAATGACCGGCGTGAGTTTTTTCTTCAACTCGCTGATGCGGATCACCAGGTCGGAACCACTTACATCAGGTAGCGTATAATCGAGAATGATACAGTCATAATCGTTATCCGTCACCTGCCTGATCGCGTCATTTCCACTGGCAGCAATGTCAACCTTCAAACTATCGCCCTCCAGCATTTTCGCAATTTGTGAAGAATCGATTTCATTATCTTCTACAACCAAAATCTTTCTTAAATCACGTGAGTGGAAACTGATGATGTCCTCGAACAATTCGTTCAACGACTCATTGTCAAGCGGCTTTAACAAAAAGCTGCGGGCGCCCCGTTTCAAAGCAAGGGTGCGGTTCTCTTCACCGGAAATAAGATGGATAGGAATATGGCGATAATTGAGATCGTTTCTCAACAGATCCAACACTTTCCAGCCACTGGTATCCGGAAGTTTTACATCCAGCGTGATGGCGATCGGGTGAAAGCGGTTGATGAAATCAAACACTTCGATATAGCTGACAGCGACGATCGCTTTTAATTTATTTTCATGCGCCTTCTCAATGATGATCTTACCAAAACGCAGGTCATCTTCCACAACCAGGATCACTTTGTCGGAGGCAATAACATTGTTTCGATCGTCACCGGTTTCATTGATCATTTCGCTAACAATACCCATGTTTTTAGCATCCGAAACTTCGTTGGTTGCCCGGATAGAATTCAGCAGTGTATCGATCTCAGTTGAATCCGGGCCGAGTTGGTACTGCTGGTAGGCGTTGAGGTTATCACCGCCGGATTTAGCCAGCACATCGGCGATATTATCAACCGGCAGGAACAACGTGAACACGCTACCCCGCGAGGTATTACTTTCCAGTTCAATAGTACCGCCTAATAATTCCGCGAGGCCACGACTGATGGAAAGTCCGAGACCTGTACCGCCGTATTTACGACTGGTAGAACCTTCGGCCTGCTGAAAGGCTTCAAAGATGATGTTTTGTTTTTCCTGCGGAATTCCAATGCCAGTATCACTGATCGCAAATGCCACGACATTTTTGGCAAGATCGAGATTCGGGTTGCCTGCTTTCCAGTTTTTCTGTGCCTGGTAGATCCTGAGTTTTACCTCACCTTTCTCTGTAAACTTGAATGAATTTGACAATAGGTTTTTAAGGATCTGGTTCAGGCGCTGCACATCCGTTTCCATGCTTGTTGGAAGTTTGGGATCTGTTTCGATGGTGAATCGAAGATGCCTTGCCTCTGAGATCGGTTTGAAAGTCGTTTCCACAAATGAAGCGATCTCCACGAAACGTACCGGTGAAATATTGGCCGTAATAAATCCTGATTCGATCTTCGAAAGATCGAGGATATCATTGATCAGTTGAATCAGGTCGTCTCCACAGGAGTGAATCGTTTTTGCGTAGCGGATCTGCTTATCGTTAAGATTCCCTTCGGCATTCTCATATAATTGCTGCGCAAGAATGAGCAAACTATTAAGCGGTGTGCGCAGCTCATGCGACATGTTTGCAAGGAACTCAGATTTATATTTCGAAGTAAGCGTAAGCTGCTCGGCTTTTTCCTCCAGGGAACGACGGGCTTCTTCCACTTCCTTATTCTTGTTCTCCACCTCATTCTTTTGTTTAACCAGGAGCAAGGCTTTATCCTGCAGTTCATCATTCGTACGACTTAACTCTTCCTGCTGGATCTTCAACTCGCCGGCGAGTGATTGTGATTGCGTCAACAATTCTTCCGTACGCGAGTTGGCCTCGATCGTATTCAATACGATACCGATACTCTCTGTTAATTGTTCCAAAAAGTCAATGTGCGTTTCACTGAAAACATCCAGAGACGCAAGTTCAATTACGGCTTTTACTTTGTTTTCAAACAGTACCGGTAGAATGATGAGGTTGGTTGGTTTTGCACGGCCCAGGCCTGAGCTTATTTTGATATAATTGCTGGGAACGTTGGAAAGAATGATCCTTTCTTTTTCAAACGCAACTTGCCCAACCAGTCCTTCGCCAACAGCAAATTCGGTTGGAATATTTTTCTCTGATTTATAACCGTAAGCCGAGAAGAGATTTAGTTTGACGATCTGTGTTTCCTCGTTTTGATTGAGGATGTAGAAGGCTCCATAATGCGCCGTAACCACCTGCGCCAGCTCGGAGAGGATCCTTTGTGTCACAGTTTTTAGATCCTTCTGGCCTTGCAGCATCTGGGTAAACTTTGCAAGGTTAGATTTCAACCAATCCTGCTCCTGGTTCCGCAGCGTGGTCTCCTTCAGATTCGCGATCATCTGGTTGATGGTATCCTTCAAGGCTTCCACCTCTCCTTTTGCTTCAACCCGGATGGTTCGGGTAAGGTCACCCTTGGTTACCGCCGAGGCCACCTCGGAGATGGACCGCACCTGCGTGGTAAGATTTTGTGCAAGCTGGTTTACGTTCTCTGTAAGGTTCTTCCAGATACCGGAAGCACCCGGTACCGATGCCTGTCCACCCAAACGTCCATCCACCCCCACTTCTCGCGCCACCGTTGTTACCTGGTCGGCAAACAAGGCCAGCGTATCGATCATCTCGTTGATCGTATCAATCAATTGCGCCACCTCCCCACGGGAAACGATGGCCAGTTTTTGTTTCAAATTACCCGTAGCCACCGCGGTTACAACCTTGGCGATACCACGTACCTGGTTGGTAAGGTTGGAGGCCATCATGTTCACACTATCCGTAAGATCCTTCCAGGTTCCACCCACACCACGTACCTCGGCCTGGCCACCCAGTTTACCCTCTGTTCCCACTTCACGCGCCACCCGGGTTACTTCGAAGGCGAAAGAGTTCAACTGTTCCACCATGGTATTAATGGTATTTTTCAGATCGAGGATCTCTCCTTTTACATCGATCGCCACCGTCTTTGAAAGGTCACCACTCGCCACCGCTTTAGTCACCTCGGCGATGTTCCGCACCTGGGCAGTAAGGTTACCCGTCATTTGGTTTACAGAATCCGTCAGATCTTTCCAGGTTCCCGCAACGCCCGGCACGAAGGCCTGGCCACCTAATTTACCATCGGTACCCACCTCACGCGCCACCCTCGTTACCTCCGAAGCAAAGGCGCGAAGCTGATCCACCATGGTATTCAGCGTTTCTTTCAACTGTAAGATCTCGCCGCGAACATCCACCGTAATCTTTTTCGACATATCCCCGTTAGCCACCGCGATCGCCACCTCAGCGATATTCCGCACCTGGGCTGTAAGGTTACCGGCCATTTGGTTTACAGAATCGGTCAGATCCTTCCAGGTACCTGCCACACCTGGTACGTTTGCCTGTCCACCGAGTTTACCTTCGGTACCTACCTCTCGGGCCACACGGGTTACCTCCGAAGCAAAGCCGCGGAGCTGATCCACCATCGTATTGATCGTATTTTTAAGTTCGAGGATCTCACCTTTTACATCCACCCCAATTTTACGCGAAAGGTCACCATTAGCCACGGCAGTGGTCACCTCCGCGATATTCCTTACCTGGGAGGTAAGGTTACTCGCCATTTTATTTACAGAGTCTGTCAAATCCTTCCAGGTACCTGCTACGCCTGGTACATCCGCCTGGCCGCCGAGTTTTCCTTCGGAACCTACTTCCCTGGCCACACGCGTTACTTCCGATCCGAATGAATTCAACTGATCCACCATCGTATTGATGGTATTTTTTAACTCCAGGATCTCTCCCCGCACATCCACCGTGATCTTTCGCGAAAGGTCACCCTTTGCCACCGCAGTTGTTACCTCCGCAATGTTTCGCACCTGGCCGGTAAGGTTACTGGCCATACCGTTTACCGAATCAGTCAGATCCTTCCATACACCACCGACACCTTCCACGGCGGCCTGTCCACCGAGTTTTCCTTCTGATCCAACCTCTCTCGCCACACGAGTTACTTCCGAAGCAAAGCCCCGGAGCTGGTCCACCATCGTGTTGATCGTATTTTTTAATTCAAGGATCTCTCCTTTTACGTCCACATCAATTTTACGTGACAAGTCACCCGTCGCAACGGCTGTTGTTACCTCTGCGATGTTACGTACCTGCGAGGTAAGGTTACTCGCCATTTTATTAACCGAATCCGTCAAATCCTTCCAGGTTCCACCAACGCCCGGTACATCCGCCTGTCCGCCGAGTCGTCCTTCAGAACCTACCTCCCTGGCCACCCTCGTTACCTCCGAACCAAATGAGTTTAACTGATCCACCATCGTGTTGATCGTATTCTTCAATTCGAGGATCTCTCCTTTTACATCCACCGTGATCTTACGCGAAAGGTCACCCTTTG
>JAURWD010000060.1 GCA_030655145.1 Ferruginibacter sp. | reverse complement strand
TTAGTTTTTAATAATTGTTTTGAAAAAAATGGTTGTCGTTTAAAGTCTGTAAACCATTGACTGGAATTTAATTTTTTGTAGGAATTCGCCTTGCGGCGAGTTCGCTTTTGAGGCATAGGTGAGAATCGAACTCACGACCCTCCCGATATCATCGGGATGCTCTAACCCTGAGCTACCACGCTATTGCCCCCGTTTAAGAACTTATTGAGCCATAGGTGAGAATCGAACTCACGACCCCTTCCCTACCAAGGAAGTGCTCTACCCCTGAGCTACCACGGCTTGACTACACTGCCGCAGCAGGCAGAAAAAAATGAGCGGAAGACCAGGCTCGAACTGGCCACCTATAGCTTGGAAGGCTATCGCTCTACCAAATGAGCTACTTCCGCTTGTTAAAGTGCTAATTAGCTAATTCGTTAATGTGCTAACTAAACTTTTAATTAAAGAACTTTCAATTTAGCCAATCAGCACATTAGCTAATTAGCAAATTTTGTCGGTGGGCAGTGGTGGATTCGAACCACCGAAGTCGTAGACAGCGGATTTACAGTCCGCCCCATTTGGCCACTCTGGTAACTGCCCTGACAATTTAAAATTTTTATAAGAAATTCAAAATTATCCAATAGAGCCGAAGAAGGGAGTCGAACCCCCGACCTGCTGATTACAAATCAGCTGCTCTACCAACTGAGCTACTTCGGCCTGACATTTAAAGAACTGTCCAAAAGTTTTGTACCTGCGTACTATTATTTTTGGGATGGCAAAGGTAGGTATATTTGATTAATTCTAAAATTTTGTAAAAGATTTTTTTAGCGGAAATAAATAATTCTGTTCAAGCCAATATCGTAAATGAAAAATGCCCCCGGTTTCGAGGGCATTTTTTTTATGCAGCAAGTCGTTCTTTTTTTCTTTTTATCTGTATTATCGCTGAATCCAGCGCTTCGTCAAAACTTTCTTCAAATGATTTCGAGGAATGTTTTACGAAGATGTCACATTTAGGAATGTGCACTTTGATTTCAGCTACTTTGTCTTTGATCTGGTGTACCACGTTGTCTAATTTAAGGTACACGTCTACTTTGGTGATTTTGTCGTGGAATTGAAAGAGTTTAGCCAACTTCTTTTCTACATAGGATACCAGCTTTGAATCTGGATCAAAGTGCACAGTTTGAATGTTTACGTTCATAGCATTCTGATTTTTATTAGTGAACAATTGTGTGAAGTGAAAAACTTGTAGATCTCGGTGTCATAGGCAAGAAATGCAGACTGAGGTGGTAAATTTTTGTTCATACAAGGTAGCTAATCGAATCCTATTTTACAAAAAAAATCTCCCTACTCCCCTCCTGTCAGTCGCACATGAAATCAGGCTTTCGGATGGGCCTTTTTGTAGACGTCTTTTAGTTTCTCGATAGTATTGTGCGTGTAAACTTGCGTTGCTGCAAGGCTGCTATGACCCAGCAACTCTTTTACTGCATTTAAGTCTGCCCCGTTGTTCATAAGGTGCGTAGCAAAACTGTGCCTTAAAACGTGTGGGCTTTTTTTATCGATGGTGGTTACGGAGGTTAAGTATTGCTTTACAATGTTGTACACATATTTTGGATACAATGAGCTGCCCTTCGAGTTCACCAACAGCACCTCACGATCGGCCGTTTCTAACACAATTCTTTTTTGCTCGCGGTAATCGAGAATGGCTGTCATCAATTCCTTGCTAACAGGTAAAATCCTCTCTTTGTTTCCTTTACCATGCACCTTAATAGTTTGCCCGCTTTTGTCAACCTGGCTTTCTTTGAGCGTTACAAGCTCTGCCTGTCGCATACCAGTGTTATAGAACAATTCCAGAATGAGCCGATGGGTTCTGCCTTCCCAATTGTCAGGAAATTCGACATGATTAAAGAGGGTTGCGAGGTCTGCTTCTGCAACAAACTGGGGCAAGCGCTTTTTTATCTTGGGTGAGACTATCGTGGACATGGGACTTTTCTCGATGACCCCTTGTCTGAGTTGGTACTTAAAAAATGATTTTAAGGTAGATATCTTCCGGTTGATAGATTTTGATTCCATTCCGCTTTCTTTTAAACCCGCAAGCCAGCTTCGGACAAATACCGGTTTGACCTCTGTAATAACAGCAGTTCCGCATTCCGTAGTTAAAAAATGAAAAAACGCTCTGAGATCATTTTCGTAGGAAATGAGTGTGTGGTGAGCATACCTTTTTTGATAGGCGAGGTAATCGATAAAAGGCTGTACCTGGGGGAATTCACTTGTGGGCATAAAAAAACTGATAGTCGAAGTTACAAGAACCGGCTATCAGTTTTATATGATTTGAAAAGAAGGATAAAGACTAAATCTCTATTTTACCACTTGCTATATTCTGTTTGTAAACAGCTTTTAGCACTTGAGTACGGCGTCTGATAGAGGGTTTGGTGAAAGATTGTCTTTCACGCAACTGAAGCAATACACGGCTTTTTTCGAATTTCTTCTTGTACTTTTTCAGCGCCTTGTCTATGTTTTCGCAGTCTTTAGAATCTATAATTAACATTTGATATACCTCCTTTGGTAGTTTTTTTTAGAAGCGCAAAGATAGCAGTTTTATTTAAAAATCAAAATTCACTTAAGAAAAATTTAAATTCGCAGCATGTTTACAGGGATCATTGAAACTACAGGTATTGTCTCCAATATTATCACCACAGGTACCAACAAAACTTTCTGGATTACATCTTCCATTTCCAGTGAATTAACGATTGACCAGAGTATTTCACACAATGGCGTTTGCCTAACGGTTGAAGAAGTCAAAAACGGTCAGCACCGGGTGACATCGATTGAGGAAACGCTAAAAAAAACCAATCTATCAACCTGGGAAACAGGCATGATGGTGAACCTGGAACGTTGCCTAACAATGTCAGCCAGGCTGGATGGGCATATTGTTCAAGGACATGTTGACACCGTCGCTACCTGTCTTGGAGTTACCGAAAAGGACGGAAGCTGGGAGTACACTTTTCAATTCGACCGCAATTTTTCTGCACTGATAATAGAGAAAGGTTCGATTTCCGTGAATGGCATCAGCCTTACAGTTTTTAATGTAAGCCCGGATACGTTTTCAGTAGCGATCATTCCCTACACCTACCACCATACAAACTTGCAGTTCGTTGCGGTAAATGATAGTGTCAACATTGAATTTGACATGATCGGTAAATATGTTAATCGTTTTATGCAGTTGAAGTGAATTCGGTCTTTACACTCGCCGTGGGACCTCGTTTAATCAACCGAATTACGTGTTGCCAACCCAGATTTGAAGTACCATCACTGTAAATAAATCACCCCTGATTCAAGGCCCAATGTTCAAAAAAATTGTTGCAAGTCCGTTCCTGGTTTTCCCATTGATGACCTGCATTGTTTTTTGGCCGCTGAGTTTGCAGCTTTTCACTTTAAAGAATGATGCCTTAACCTATTACTATCCCGTAAGAACTTTAATCAGTGACGCCTTAAATAACGGTGAGCTGCCGCTCTGGACTCCTTTTATCAATATGGGCTACCCGTTGCATGCTGACATGCAAAGCGGTGCCTGGAATCCTGTAATCTGGGCCTTCGCTTTTTTAACTGATTATAACCTGGCAGCTTTTCATTATGAGCTGGTGCTTTACCTCAGTTTTGGCGGCCTAGGTTTTTACTACCTCTGCCGCCAAAATAAATGGACAGTATCAACCGCATTCAGCCTTGGATTTGCATACGAGTTGAGCGGATTCATGATTGACAGTGTTCAATTTTTTGCCTGTATCAGCGCGGCCTGCTATATACCTTTTATTTTCCTATTCTTTAAAAAGCTCATTAGGGGTGGAAGAACTATTGACGCTTTGTTAACCGCACTTTTTTTATACCTGCTTTTCTCTGGCGGCTACCCTTCTCTTTTCATAATCACTTCCTATTTTTTACTCGCGTATATGCTCTTCATTTTTGTTGGTACGCCTGGTAAAACGAAGTATGCGAGGCAAATGGCTTTACCGTTATCGCTTTGTGTAATTACATTTCTTTTGTTAAGTCTCCCGGTCGTTATTTCTTATGTGCAACATCTTCCTTTTCTCGCGAGGGGAAATAAACAATCGTTAGATTTTGTGCTCGAAAACTCTATGCCGCCGCTGGCTACTTTCTCTTTGATCAGTCCATTCAGTACAACCGCTCATTCAAGTTGGCTTCAAACTGATCCTTTGATGCGTAATGCATACATCGGGCTGATCCCACTGTTTTTTTTGATTTACGGGTTTTGGAATAAGTCTGTCAGAAAAATAAAGGAAGTTCAATTCTTGTTTATTACGGCGATCCTGATGTTTGGCCTGGCATTCGGAAGTCATTTTTTCTTGCGCCAGGTGGCTTATTACCTTCTCCCATTAATGAACACTTTCAGGCACCCGGCATTATTCCGGCTATTTGGAATTTTTTGTTTGTTACTTGTTACGGGATATGCTATTGATGAATGGCAGCAACGGAAAGACCAATTAAAAAATGCAGAGTTGAGCAAAATTACAATTGCATTTTCACTGGGAGCATTGGCGCTATCGATTTTCATTTTTGTTTTCCGGAATGCTGAAGTACTGGGAATTTTTAAAACCGGCCCGGCTGACTTCAAAAGTCTTGTTACCAACCTAAGTTTCTACCAGCGTTATCTTTTCCAGTTGCCTGTGATTCTTTTTATTGCAGTTGTCTTTTACTGGATGTTACGGAGGAAAAAATCGTTTGTATTTATTATGTTCCTTTGCCTGGCGGACCTCGTTGCTGCTACACAATTTAATATACCCGTTACTGTGATTGGAGCCAGGTCTTTTTCCGAAGTTGAAAGATCTCTGAACAGGAATACGGATCGCTTTCCGCTACCTGGTAAAACATCCATTGAAACAAACTCTTTGAACAGCATCGACGGTTCAGGACTGACTGGAAGCACCCTTCCATTCCAAAAGAAAATCGGCAGAAACGATTACTACATCACACCCGGGAATCTTTCCTCGCAGGAGCAATTTTATGACTCGCCGGAGACGGCCGACGTATTTAAACATCCACCTATCTTTTATTCAGACACCCTTGCAGTCGGGGATATCACGGTAAAAAGATTTTCAGCAAATAGCCTCGACTTTACGTCGAAGAGTAACCTGCCTGGGTCAATTACTTACTTACAGAATTACTACCCGGGGTGGAAAGCATTTGTCGATGGAAAACAAGTGAACGTGATCAAAACTTTAACCACGTTTATGAAGGTAGATGTGGAGGCAGGTCAACACCTGGTGACATTTCAATACGCACCCACTGTAATTAAAAATACGTGGTATATTTCCATCTTTACATTGGCGGCGATAATTTTATTTCTGCTTTCCAGGCTGATCTTTTCTCGCAACCATGATGAGCGAAACCCCTAGAGGGAACCTTAACCATTTGAGCAAAAAAGGTTCGACGCCGAAAATGAATTTCAGCAAATTGTTAAAGGCACCGTTTCCTGAAAAATAGGTAAAATCTGATGTTAACTTTTCTCCCTTTCCCTGTTTTAGTGTCGCTAATTTTCGCATTAAAAAGATCGGCAGGAAAAGAAGTGAATTAAAATAGGATGCGTACCTGACTGTTCCTTGATTTCGTAACATCATCTCACGAAGGGGTTTCATAAGATACCTTCGCTTATGGCCATTCACTACATCGTGTGTACCCCACAAAGATTTAAAGCCGGGTACGGTGATACAAACATTTCCTGCATTTTTGCATACCCTGAACATTTCTGCCATGGCGAGTTGATGGTCTTCAACATGCTCAATAACATCAAAGGCGCAAACCAAGTCAAAGGTTTCATTTTCAAAAGGCAGTGCTTCGATGGAAGCAGCGATAACGGAGAATTTTTTAGCGGATAAATAATCTAAAAACAATTGTTCATTTTCAACCGAGGTTACTTCACCAAACTGTGCTAGCCAGTCCGAGGAAGCCCCGGCTGCAACACCTATGTTGAGTATCGTAAGTTTACCAGTTAAAGGAATTGATCTTTGTAGTGTTTGGAGTATGATCTTTTGCCGAACAACAAACCACCAGTGAGTGGTTTCTAATGTTGCGTATTCTTGTATGTAGTTTTTATCCATCCGAAGGCTGACCGTTTAGTATCCTGGATTTCACAATAAACAATGGACGTTGTTTCACCTGGAAAAAAATACGCAAAACATATTCGCCAATCACCGCAATCGAGAGCAGCTGCACGCCACTGAAAAGAACTATAGCAAAAATCAAGGCAGTAAAGCCTTCAGGCACTGTTCCATGAACAAATTTTTTATAAAGAGTTATTGCGAGATACAACATCGACAATAAAACAGAAAAAAGTCCAATGTAACCAATGAAGCGGATGGGGAACTCACTGAAATTGAAAACACCATTAAAGGCCAGTTTAAAAAGAGAGCGGAAGGAATATTTGGGTTTACCTGAGTGGCGTTCACTTCTTTCATAGGCAACACCAACTTGTTTAAACCCAACCCAACTGCGCATGCCGCGGAGATACCTGCTCTCCTCGGGCATTCGCTTCAATTGAACCAGCACACGTTTTCTAATCAAACAAAAGTCACCCGCGTCCAGCGGCATTGTAATATTGGAAAATCTCTTTAACAGGCGATAATATAATTTATAGCAGGCTCGTTTTACAAAACCTTCTTTTCTGTTTTTCCTTATCCCATAAACAACATCATACCCTTCTGCCATTTTCCTTAAAAAGCTCTTTAATAACTCGGGAGGATCTTGCAAATCTCCATCAATAATAAATACAGCGTCGACGCTTTCTGCTATTTCGGCAATACCTGCCGTGATCGCGCCAGCGTGTCCAAAATTTCTTGATAAAAAAAGCGCGGAGTAATTTTGTTTGCCGGCAAGCACATTTTCAATAATGATCGGCGTTTCGTCGTCACTGCCATCATCAACCAGCAGGACACTTACTCGTATATCAAGCGTGGTGATCAATGTATCTAACCTTTCAATGAGTAAGGGAAGGACCTCCGCTTCGTTATAAACGGGAACGAGTATGGTAACAGTTTCTACGGAATTCATTTATGTTAGATTCCGCACAAATTAATAGTTTTTGATTAATAACGGTTTGACTGACATTCACTTTCAATTAACCTGCCGGCCTTTGATCGCAGCCGAGACAGCTTCGTCCATCACACGCTCCGCGTAGGGGCGTGATATCTCATTCAACTCTTCGATCTTTTTTTGAATCAAATCTTTATCACCCATCGTTAGCGATAATTGCAATGCCTGCATGGCGCCTGCTGTCCCGGACAACTCCGCACTGGTAAGATATCTTGTGTTTTTACCAATGAATTTTTCAGTGGTTTCTAACAGTTGCTCT
This sequence comes from Ferruginibacter sp., assembly GCA_030655145.1. Taxonomy (GTDB): domain Bacteria; phylum Bacteroidota; class Bacteroidia; order Chitinophagales; family Chitinophagaceae; genus Ferruginibacter. The sequence continues at coordinate 708 of JAURWD010000060.1, read as the reverse complement.
CCTTCTGTTTGGGCTTCTATAAGCGCTCGCTTTTCTATATCTTCTTTCGCATGAGTAATGGAGTCAAGCAGCATTTTTTCCAGGGTATCGTCAGTAAGTTCCAGTTGTGATCTAACTTCAATGCTTTGCTCTACCCCGCTGCGTAGTTCTTTCGCTTTCACAATCAGGATCCCGTCAGCATCAATGATAAAGCTTACTTCAACTTTTGCTAACCCTGCAGGCATCGCCGGTATTCCAGTGAGATTAAATTCAGCAAGTTTACGATTATCATTCACCAGGTCCCGCTCTCCCTGGTACACTGAAATTTTCATATTGGCCTGCCCATCTTTCTGCGTCGTGTATTGTCTCGAAACCTTATTAGGAATTTTCGAATTACGCGGAATCAGCACATCCATCAGCCCTCCCATGGTTTCAAGACCTAAGGACAATGGAGTTATATCAAGCAGGAGAAATTCTTTGTTGTTTCCAGCCAGGATATCCGCCTGTATGGCTGCGCCTAATGCCACTACCTCATCGGGATTAACCGAATCGTTTACGGCTCTCCCAAAAAAACTACCAATACTTTCTTTTATTAGCGGAACTCTTGTAGCCCCACCAACCATTACTATAACATCAATATCGCCAACTTTTAACCTGGCATCTTTCAAGGCACCCTTACAAGCCGTCAAGGTTTTATCAACCAATGGCTGGATCAATGAATCAAATTTT